>JABMQV010000257.1 GCA_013203065.1 Desulfobacteraceae bacterium
AGCACGGATGTCGGGCCGTCGAAGCAGTAATTCACTTGGCAGACCCGGTGGGACCGGTGCAAGCTGTCTGTAATAGTCTTCGGGTTGCGATCTCGGCGGATGGGTTTTGGGGTACTGCCCCAGCAGTACTGCCAGGGCCTGTTGGGTGGAACCCAGTTCCTGACGCAGCAAAGGCAGATTGCCCATGGCCTGTGCCAGTGTGCGGCGGGCCTGTCTCAAATCCAGAACCGAACTGAGTCCCCGTTTGTAACGCCGGTCCACAAACTTGACACTGTCCCGGTAGTTTACAAGGCTTTCCTCAGTGATCTGAATCCTTCTTTCAAAGGACTCCATCCGAAGGTAAAGGGTTATGGCCTCTGCTACCAGGCTCTGGGCCACCGTCCATCGGGTTTCCTCCTCCCGTAAAAGCTCCGCCCGTGAAGCCTCTTCCGCCCTTGCCAACTTACCCCACAGGTCCAGCTCAAAAACCGCGGGCAGCGAAAAATTGTAGCTGTCAACCGTACCTCCTATTGTGGCTCCCGGCCTGATCGTGGCTGACGGCCCTTTTTGTCGCTGGCCCTCGGCCTGAAAGCTGAGAGAAGGAAAGCGATCCGCCCTTGTTTGAATAACCTGGTACTTTAGCTCAAGGATTCTGGCAGATGCCGCCCGGATGTCCAGGTTATGTTTCAGGACACCCTCGACTACCCGGTCCAACTCTGGATCACCAAAGTCCTCCCACCAATGATCCTCGTGATCGGGTTTCTTGGTTTTTCCAGGGGCGTACTGGAAGGCTTCGGGTTCATTAATTCCCACATTCGGCTTCTTAAAATCAGGACCGAGTTTGAGGCATCCACTTCCCAGTAGAAAGACAAACATGACCAAACCGAGAAGGGTAAAGAGGCGGTTCATCCCACACCCTCCCTGCTATCCAGTGGCAGCCCTGTAAGTGAAAACTGGACAATATGATCCACCAGCTTGTCTTTGAACGCGTCGTCATATTCTTCCCCTGTGACTCGCATGACCGGCGCCCTGGCAAAATTGAAATAGGTCACCATTGAAAAAACCGTGATGATGTTGAGCATGAGACGTTCCCTTTGGACCCCCTCCGTCATAAAGGGTCCAAGCAGCCCAGCCAACTCTCCGAAAAAGGGAGCCATAACCACCTCTACGAGCATGTCCAGCGCTAGACTCGGTCTGATCATTTCCCGTATCATGAGCTGGGCGTGTCGTACTCGCTCTTCATCCGTAAAAGGCCCTTTCAGGAAGGCACTGGCCAGGGCACGGATGATGTCATCGGGTGTCTTGGCACCCCGGCCTGATGTGGCGCTTTTGAAAGCTGCCAGAATTTTTAATGCACGCGGTATCCATCTGGCCTTAAAGATCTCCAGATACAGCTTCTGTTTGTTACCAAAGTGGTAATTCACTGCAGCCAGATTGCAGTTGGCCGCATTGGTGATTTCCCGAACGGTTACTGCGTGAAACCCCTTATCCGCAAACAGGACCTCAGCCTCATCCAGTATCCGTTCCTTTGAAATTTTATTTTTTGGTGATTTTGCCATCGTATCCATCCTTATGTATGGTATTAAAACGATCGTATCAAACAATTGTTTTAATATCAACAACATTCTTGCACCTTCCGATCTCACTTGAATCCTTCCGAGGCCCTATGATATAAACCCCACATTATTAAACAGACTTGAGGGTGAAAAAAGATGTCAACCGCTTTGGAAAAAATGGTGCACAACGTTCAAAACGCACCGGCCGTTCTGGAAGAGATCAAGACCCGCACGTCGCGCAATATGATAGGGTTTTTCTTCCCGGTGGTTCCTGAAGAGCTCATATACGCAGCCGGGCTGCATCCCGTTCAGATTTATCCCCACTTTGATGAGGCGATAACAGAGGCGGATGCCCATCTCCAGTCCTACCTCTGTTCTTATTTGAGAGCGGATTGGGACCAGATACTCAAGGGCAAGTATCCCTACCTGGATGGTGCGATCATCCCAAGAAGTTGTGAAGCGGTCACTTTTCTCTATCAGACATGGAAACGGCACAAACCTTTCCGGTTTATGGATTACCTGAATGTGCCGTGGAAAAGAAGCGCCAACACGATCCGGTTTTTTGCGAAGGAACTTGAGAGGGTCAAGAAAAACCTGGAAACGTTTACGGGAAAAGAAATCTCACACGATGCATTAAATGAGGCCATTGAACTCTACAACAGCCATAGGGCCCTCCTGAGAAAGGCCTATGATTTGAGAAAGGCCGAATCTCCTCCCGTTTCAGGGCCGGAAGCCATCAGCATGGTAATGTCCGGCTTTATCCTCGATAAGAAAGAGCACAAACAACTGATGGAACAGTTTCTGACCGAAATTGTTGAGACACCCACACCGCCAAAACCGGATGTCAGGCTTCTGGTATCGGGAGGGTGTGTGATTGATACGGAGCTCTGGGAAATGATCGAATCCTGCGGCGGTTCCATTGTGGCCGACGATGTCATCAACGGATCGCGGTCTTTCTGGCATGAGGTGGACGAAGGAAAAAATCCCTTGGCTTCTCTGGCGAGGGCTTATGCCACGGTCCCCTGCGGGTTTAATACGTCCATTGGAGAGAGATATGCATTTGTTTCGAAACTGATAAACGAATACAGAGTGGATGGTATGATATTTGCCATCAACAGGAACTGCGAGGCCGAGGAGTTCGATTACCCGGAACTGGATAAGAGGGTGAGGGAGAGGCTCAAGATACCCACGCTTCTCATCGAAACCGATTACTTGATTAATATGGAGCCGTTACGAACAAGGGTTGAAGCATTCATTGAGATTTTAAAGCCTGAGGGGGTCTAGGAAATGGCAGAGGGGGAAAAAAGGGAACGTCCGGCCTTTAACAAGGATATCGGGGCAGCCATCGGCCGGCACTACAACAATGTTCAGACAAATAAGCCCGTAGCCTATGCGCTTATGTCTTCAAACCCTCTCATAGAGGTGGCCTACGCCGCCGGTATCCAGCCCGCATTTCCGGAAAACTATGCCTGTGTGTGTGCTGCCAGACATGTGTCCAAGGAATACTGCGGAAAGGCCGAGGCCCATAACTATGCCCAGGACCTATGCTCCTATTGCAGGAACAACCTGGGTTACCTTTACGGCGCCGGTGAAAACCCTCCCATGGGGGGCATAGGGGAGCCGGACCTCTTGCTCATGACCAGCAGTGCCTGCACACATTATTTCAAATGGTGGGATGCCCTTCACGAGATATATGGCAAACCGCTTATTTTTGTGAATACCCCCCGGGTGATGGAGCCGGAAGCCATACCGGATTATTATATGGATTACGCCCAAAGCGAGATTGAAGAAGCCATTGCCGAGATAGAAAAGGTCCTGGGGATTGATATCAGGCTTGAAAGGCTGGCACAGGCTGTGAACCGGAGTGACCAGGTGGTGGACTACTGGCAGAAACTCCTGGAACTCCAAAAGAGCGTGCCCTCCCCCCTGGGTTTGTCTGACCTGACCAATGCCCTGTTCGTCCTGATCGTTCTGGCAGGCACCCAGGAAGGTGTAGACCTCATGAAAAAAATCTACCACGAAACCGTGCAACTTGTGGAGGCTGGAAAGGGGGCCCTCCCAAAGGGAGAAGAAAGACATCGCCTCTTATGGTTGAACATCCCTTTCTGGTACAACCTCAAGATCTTCGGGTACTTTGAGGACAGAGGATGTGTCTTCCCTGTCAGCGACTATGGCAAATACGTATGGGGCACCACGAGGATGGATAGTCACCGACCCCTTGAGGGCCTGGCGCGAAAGGCCCTGGGGGGTGAACTCAATACAAGTGTGGATGCACACATCGACAGTCTTTTGGAGGACATCAGGGCCTATGGTATCGATGGCGTCATTGCACACTCCAACAAGAGCTGCCGTGTGCTGTCGGTAGGTGCGTTGGATGCCGTGGAAGCCATACGGGAAACCCTCAACATCCCCACACTTATCCTTGAGGGTGATCACGCTGATGAGCGGGTCTATTCTGATGCCGAGGTCATGACCCGGATTGATACATTCCTCGATATGCTGGGGTGACACCCAAATAAGTGAAACAACCGAGGACCCCAATGCAGGCCGTCGGCCGCAACCAAAACAGTGTTCTGGTTTCAGGTTTCAGGTGTCAGAAAATCTTAAGCCCTGAACACTGACACCCGACACCTAAAACCTTATTGCTAATGAATCAAATGGGTTAACTGCAATAAAACTTCTTCTCTTTTGGACGGAAGTTACAAACAAATACCCTATCGGGAGGTGTAATTATGCCCAAGGAATGGCCGCCTGAATATGATGGGACCTATTTCCCCGCACCTGACTCCGAATACTGGAGCAGAGAAGTGGAGACCATGGATACACAAGAGCGGGAAAAAACGGTCATCTTGCCCAAGCTCCG
>JABMQV010000258.1 GCA_013203065.1 Desulfobacteraceae bacterium
TGGAAATTACCGATGAGATGTGAATCAGGGACCGGGATCCCTTTTCGCGCCAGATTCTGAAGGCCCAGGAACTTGTTCCTGGCCAGGAGGACCGGCTGAAAACCATTTACCACCGGGATACCTGTGAGTTCAAAATGTCGCACAAGAGCGAGGGCATAGTCGTTAATGGTTGCCCCGATCCTGGGGAGGAGGGCATCCGGTCCTTTATCAATTCCCCTTATTTCAAGCTCCGGCCTACCAGCAGCGATCTCAAAGAAGCAATCCCGGGGATGGATGAGTGACACCTTGTGCCCTTGCTCACCGGCGGCCTCAATCATCCTTCGATTGGGGTGGTATCTATGGTTTCTTACGCTCAGTATTCCGATGAGCATAACGTGATTTCGTGCCCTCACGTGACAAGGGATTCCAGCTTCACAAGAGCTTCTTCGATTTTTTGTGAAAATGGTTCTCTTGAGCCGGACTCCCTTATAGCCAACTGCAGTTCCCTCTTCAAGCCAAAAAGCCCCCGTATCTCATGGGGACCATAGCCCTCGCCTCGGAGGAGTTTGTAGATCTCCTCCACATAGGTCTGGCCATCGGTAAAGCTCTTGTCGATTCTCTGTAACATTTCACCCACCAACCGGGCGGCCTCTACCGAATCCATGGAGTTGTGGCTCCAAGCAAGACCGAGGCCTTGCAGTCCAAATCGATCCCTCTCTTGGTGGACCAGGGTATTCCCGCTGTAGTAGAAAAGGTAAGGGTGATAATAGGGGAGTCCGCTGTTGTTAATAAATTGAACGGTCTCCGAGAAAGTTTCCGGTGTTTCCCCCGGATAGCCAATAATAAAACTCCCCCTTCCATAAATGCCATGATCACCGAGCATCCTGATGGCGTCGAGTGATTCATCCACCCTTAATCTCTTGTCCATATTATCCAGGATGGTCTGGCTCCCGGATTCAAGCCCCAGATCAACAAATTCGCACCCTGACAACTTCATGCGCTCTACCAGTTCAGGGGTTAGAGAGCCGGCACGGGCAAAGGAAGACCATGTAAAAGAGAAACGCTCCTCAAGCATCATCTTGAGTACCGCCTCGAGTCTTGCCCTATTGGCGGTGAAATTGTCATCCGTGAAGCGTATGTGTTTAACAAATCCAAGACTGTTTACGGACTTGAGTTCTTCTCTGAGCACATCGATGGACTTGTAGTGAATCTCGGGAAACAACCAGTGATAGGTACAGAACCGGCATCTGTAGAAACAGCCGCGACTGCTGTTTACAGGCAAGATCTTTCGGAGATAACCCTTGGGGATATCCTGCCACGGTATGGCCGTCTCGTCCATCAGGACTTCTTCACTTTGACGAGGCGTAAAGAAGAGCCTCTCTTTCTCGTCAAACAGTCCCAGATTGGGTATATTGCGAATATCCTGCCCCTGGCCCAGTGTCTGAAGCAGCCTTACCAGTGTCTGCTCTCCTTGTGCCTCTATGACAAAGGCATCAACCTTCCCACAAAACGTGGAAAAGAAGCCCTTGGCCTGTGGTGAGAGGCCATCGCCGCGATCCAAGGCCTTCTTCACCAGCATCCCCCCTGCAATCACGGCCACTTCAGGGGCAAACTGCTTGATCTGGGCGGCAATATCCCGTATATCGTTCATGTAGATAAAGTTGGATGAGATACAGACCGCCAGCGGAGCTTCTTGCAGGAGATCCGCCAGCCTGGCCGTGGAATAGTTCTGAACAATGATGGGATCAAACCCGTGCCCTATGAGGTATTGGTAGAGAAAAATACCATTCAGGGTAACGCCGTTGGCCAGGGAATAATATTGAGTCACATTGGTTGGCGTAAGCTCCGGCATGCGGCGGCCATTCCTGACAAAATTCATCAGGTCAAGGAGGTCCATGTATCGGCCATCCAAAATCAGAACAGACCTTAGGATATTCCGATGCACTTCCCTCTGGATGGCGTTGAGGTCGAGGCCGGGGAACCGAGAGGATTGACGTTCGGCCCGGGATTCAGCACTTGCCATCTTTTGCCTCAGCTGGGCGTCATTGTTCAATGGCTGGTTCTGTGCAATTATTAAAACCTTAGGCGGTTTCATAAGGGTCTTGTGACTAATCAATAAGTCCGAGTGAAATAATCGGATTTCTGCAGTGGGGTTCGGGTGTGTCTTTACGCATTGCCGTTATGTGGTTCCCAGATTGTGTGTCATGGTAGGCAATGAGGATACAGTTGTCAATGCACAAGGATTCCACCACCTGAAAAACCAAATTTATGTCAAGGCCCCCAATCAAATACTTCTTTAAGAAGCCGGATGAGATCCCCTCGGCCATCCTGGATCAAATCCAAGATCTCATAGAAAAAGGGGGGGGGTCGGAACATCCTATATCAGGGGAAACCTCCAAGACGCCCTCCTCATCGGCTATGCCGTTCACAAAGATCGCGTGGTGGGGACCTCGACACACAAGCACCCCAAGATAACGTACAGGAAAAAGATCCAAGCCCTCACCGGTCTGGACCTCTCGGGATATCTTGAGAGAGGGTATACGACGGTAAACCCAAGGTATAGGGGTCAGGCAATCGGGGGAAGGCTTATCAGAGGATTGATCGAGAGATCAAAGGAGAAAAAAATTTACGTGACCATCAGAATGGATAACCTCCCTCCCCTAAAAATGACCTATAAGGAAGGAATGGTTCTTTCGGCACGATTTATTAATAAGAGAACAGGTCACGAGATAGGAGTCTTCACCAACCAAGGGGTTCCGCCAGAGACTTAAGACTTCCGTCGCAATTCATAGCCCTCAATAATTTCACCCAGCGTAACGAACAGGGGATCCCGGTCCCTGCCGTTTTCTTTGGCGGCATCAAGCACTTCGTTGAGAAACATCAATCGCGACCAATCAAATGGCTTATTCTTGAGTCCTCTGACCTTGTCGACGGTCAGTTCACCCGGAAAGCTTGAAGGTGTCTCTTGCCCCAGTGCCCGAAATGCCAGCATGGTTCTGACACATTTATCGCAGACACAACAGTTGAGATCTGGAGACGTGTCAAACTTGTATTGCCCTTCCCAGCATACCTTCAGGTTTTCGAGCGCCTCGGGCCAGGCCGTGAGGGCCTTTAGTTTCTCCACCCGGGTAAAGACCATATCGTGATGAACCCCAAAACTCTTGCTGGAGAGCAACCGGTCTGTTAACGGATGGCTCCCCCACGGCAGAAGGTGGAGATAGGAATGACTGCTGCCCACCAGGACCCCGCCCCACATCTTTTGGAACAACGAAGCCACCGAAACAAGCACACACGCATGTGAGGTCCAGAACCTCTTTATGGAAAGCAAGTACTTGAGGTTGGTCCTGACATTTAGAAATATCAGGTCATTGTCTCCCTCAAGCAGCCTTTTGTTCCTTTCAACCACATTCTTACACTGTCTGTCATACTCGATATTGACATCAAAACCCTCCACATAAAGGACCGAGCCAATATCAAACAACTTCCTCTTTATGGGCCCCCGCCTCAATACGTGGTTTAATGCGCAAAAGGCGCCATCCACCCCCCCGGAAAAGCTCAGTATGACGCGGTCGTTGATCTTCTCTTCCTCCACCTCGCTGTCGGTCCCGATATCAATCCGGGTGTATTTCTCTGGAAACCACAGGTTGAAAATGACCTGAAACTCCTCCAGATTGTCAAGCAGAGAAGAAGAGACAGGGCCATGAACTCTCAAAGTTGCAGCGTCCTCCATGGCCTTCAGCAAGGAAGCGATCAGAAAGGAATCCATCAGTTCATACGAACAGTATTGCTGCTGCTCAAGTGGCATAGAATACCACAGCTTCAAATCTTCATCATACGATCTTGATAAACGAACATGGATCTCAAATTTATCAATGTCGCCACGTCGTATCACATTGTCTAAATAAACGTCCAAGTACCGCATCTATTTCTCCAAATCCTTTTCTGTTGCCTTCAACCCCATGGCCGGTGTCTGGCATAAAACCCCGCGGGAGCTGTTTCGCTGATTGCCACTCTTGAAAAAGCCTATGTCTGATCACTCTGTCTGGAAAAGATAGCGAGACATGGGGAGGGATGGGAGATTGAAGCCCTGCTATTCGACAACTATTTCTCGTAACTCTTTACCTTCTCGTGTAAATGGCGTATCCGTCCGCTCAACTCCTTGCAGATGTGGAGCGCAATCTGTGGGTATTCCCTCACAATTTCCGTGAACTCCTGCTTGTGGAGGACCAGGAGATTGGATTCTTCCTCAGTTCGAATGCTAGCGGATCGTACAACATCTTCAAAAAGCGCCATCTCTCCAAAATAACCGCCGGCGCCGATACGGTCCAATTCGATCTCACGGCCTCCTTCTTCCCCTTCTTGACCCTTTAATACTGAGACCTTACCCTTGACAACCAGGTACATGGTATCTCCAGCCTCACCCTCTTTGATGACAAAATCACCTGGCGGATAAACGGCCTCCTCTGTCACCGATGCCACAGCAGCCAATTCACCCACGGCAAGGCCTTCAAATATCTCGATTCCCTTTAGACGCAAAATCTTGTCCGGAATACTCATTTCTGTTTCCATATCTTCCTCCGTTTGGGCCGAATCGCCGCTCTGCATTTCCATGACGCGTCGGGCCATCTGACGAATGTACGGATTGTCTGATTCTATATGTTCTTTCACAATCCCTTTGTTCACCCCATCGAGCCCCTGTTTGGCCAGCAGATACAGGGTTAGCACCACCGTGACCCAGTCCTTCTTTGAAAGGAAGTGGGAGCAAAGGGCAGATTTGTCTGAATCAAAATCGGGCAACTGAAAATTTTTCCTGCCAAATCTTAGGGTCTCAGAGGGAGCGGATTCTTCTAACAACGGAAGGATTATCCTGGACAGGGATGCATCTATGGAATCGTCCAGGGCCTCAAGACTGTTTGCCCTCCGGCGAGCGTTGGCAGAAAAGATGCCCCTCCAAATGGCCCGCATCTGGCCGGAACTATCCTCAGTGGCCAAAACCCGCAGGACATTCTCCAGCTCCATATGTTTTTTGTTTTCCAGATGGGCAATAAGGAGGTCCCTCTCTTCGCTCTCGGGCATGGACCGAAGCCCTTCTGACTCGGCCAAATAGTTGTAGCACCTCTCCATCTGGGAGCGGGCGAATCGAAAGACGTCCACATCCTTTATGTCCAAGGATTCCAACAGTGCGAATAGGCCGTCCCTCACCTTGCGTCGCGGGATATTGAGAGACTCGATGAGCAATTGGGCGTTCTGGTAGGGAGCGGCCTGAAGCCTATCCTTTGCCAGGTCGTGAACCTTTTCTGAGGGATCGTCCATGGTGGAAATCGCTATCCTTATGGCATCATCACCGTCGATTTCCAGTGCCTTAAGGGCTGCCAGGCGAACGGACTCCAAGGGGTGTGAAAGATGGGGAATCACCAAAGTATTAATGTCTTCAGCCCCGAGACGGCTGAGGGCCGTCAAGATCAGGGAGAGGACGAACCCATCTTCTTCCTGTTCCAGAATCTCTCTTAGTTTTTTGACATACGAAACTTCCCCGCTTTCCCCTGCCGCGGTTACACCCGCCCTTCTCTCGGAGGCATCACCCGAGGCAAGCCAGCCATCTATTGTTTCACGATATTCTTGCGGGGACTGCCGGAAAAGCCCGATGAGTGCATAGGCCTTCACCTCAGGATTTTGGGCACTCTCAAAAATCTCCCGGTTGAGGGATGCGGAAGACCCCGAGGGGAGTCGATTGGCGGCCTGAAGCACGGCAATGGTCAGGTCGGGCTTATCAAGGTCAGCCAATTCCTTTAGTACCTTGACAGCCGCTTGACCCGCATCGGGAGAAAGCCTGGAGAGCAGGGCTATCTTTGTATCATCATCGTTTTCCTTGACGGCCTTTAGGATTTGGGAGTCGAGATCTTCCAATTCCTGGGATTTCAATAAATCAACGTACCATATGCTCTCGTTCCCTCGAGCAGCCAGGAACGACTCAACCAGTTGGGCCTGCATCTTCTTGTCCTTGAAGACCTGGTTTATATCTTGCTCTTCCAGCGACTTGAGGTCGAGCATATTCCTGGATATCAGGTCCAACAGGATCTTTGAGTAAGACCTTTTGAGAAAAAAGCTTGTGAGAATCCACCCCCCCACAAAGAACATGGCCGCGATTGAGAGGTACCTTGGCGGAAATAGTCCCTCTGAGATCATAATGATTCCCGCGCCTAAAAGTACACCAATCCGCACCACGGTTCCTCTCAAAAACGGCCTGATCACGCCCCGGTATGATACGGGAAAGAGCCCCATCAATATGGCCCGGGCCGGGTTGTTCATGGTGGTCCTCAACACATTGGTGGATACCCGTGCGTACATGGCCGAAACGATATCAAACTTCAGCAGGAGGGCCAGAAAGGCAATCATATAGTTAAAGGGGTGAAACATGAGCACCACCGGCAGCCCCCACCGGCCGTATACCCGACCGATAAAGAGAAGGATTATCAAGCTGACGATATTCATGCAGCCCCGGAAATAACCAAAAAATGCCAGCATCCCTCCCTGGGTCGCATAGGTTTCATTCACCGCGAAGTTGAATTGATAGTTTATGATGGGAATCACGATATTTGGCAGGAGCGTCAAGAGGATAAGGACCTTTACCAGGTCCGACTCCTTCATCAGGGGCAAGATCTTTTTAAATTCCTGTATGATATTTGACCGCTTCTTGACCTTCTTTTCCTTCCTGTCAGGAAGCAGCAGGGTTGGAAATTTTTTCCCCATCCGATTTACGGCCACGGCCCCCAGCATGGTTGTTACGAGATAGGCGAACATCAGGTTATCCATGGAGATCGCCTTGGCCAGGGAGGGCGTGGCGAAACTACCGATGATTCCCCCGACGACCCCGCCTGCGGTGATAAGGGGAAACAACCGTTTGGACTGTCTGGTATTGAAGAGGTCATTGGCCAAATTCCAGAAGACGAGTGCCAGCAAGACCTCGTATTGTGACTTCAGGACAAACAGCACAGGATAGATAAGATCAAACCCGAGGGGAACCACAAAACGGAGGGCAGCCACGGAGATCCCGCAGTACATGAGCATATACGACAGCAGACGACTCCCGGGGAGTCTGGTCATTATCCCTGTCATAAACCCCATGATAACAAAGGTGGATATGGAATTGGCGACGTAAACGATGGGGAGGTACTCTACACCGAATCTCTTGAGGAAGGCGGTCTCGGCGAAGTTGTTGAAAAGGATGCTTGATGTGCGGATCAGAAAAAGGAGGAGTGCGGTCCAAAGAAAAAGTGAGATTTCCTCCTCATGGATATTGAGCCATTTTCCCACTGTCTTTAGCATTTGCTTTCCTCGGTTGCTTGATGGGAAAGGATTCCACATGCTGGTGTTCGATCAAAAACCAGATGGTTTTCGGTCAGACACTTGGTAGGATCAGGGGTTAAATTAGCTGCTAGCTCATGGGGTGTCAAGGTTTTTACGTCAGGGTGGGAATATCCATTTTTATGTTTGGGACCCCTTCCATTTCCTATTTGCCACCCGGAAACAGTACCATCCAGAGGCCCAACAGGATGAACAACGCTCCAGCCCCTATCTTGATATACATGGTTGGCACGACTCTGCCCACCAGAGAGCCAAAGAGGACTGCCAGCAGTGACGTTAAAATCAGGGCACTTGCAGAACCCACGAATACGGCGGCCCGTGACCTGTTGCCCGCAGCAAAGAGAAAGGTAGCCACTTGGGTCTTATCCCCCAGTTCGGCAAGAAATATCATACCAAAAGTTGTTAGCAGAACCTTCAGATCCATAGCCCATCCTCCCTCTTAATCTGTTTGGCATGTCTAAGGGTAGTCACGACATCACCCCGTATTTCTTGAGTTTTTTGTGCAGGGTCTTTCGGGTGATCCCAAGGCGCCTCGCAGCCTCACTCTTGTTACCCCCAGAGGCCTCGAGCGTCTTCAATATGGTCACCTTCTCAATTTCACCCAGAGACAAGTCTCCAGGCACACCGCTTTCCGATAAAATATCCTGTCCTCGAGGGCCGTCACCCTTCACTACTGTGGGCAGGTCCTCTTCATCCAGGTACTCTGACCTGGAAAGGACCACGGCCCTTTCGATGGCGTTCATCAGCTCACGGACGTTGCCTGGCCATTCATATTTGAGCAATCGATCCATGGCCTGGGGTGTCAGGCCTTTGATTATTTTGTGATTTTTCTCGGCAAACACTTTCAGGAAATGTTGAGCCAGAAGGGAAATATCCTCCTCTCTCTCTCTCAGAGGGGGGACATTCAGGGTCACCACATTCAAACGGTAATAGAGATGTTCTCTAAATCGGCTCTCCTCAATCTCCTGAATGAGATCCTTGTTGGTGGCTGTTATTACCTTTACA
>JABMQV010000259.1 GCA_013203065.1 Desulfobacteraceae bacterium
GTAGGAACCCCGGTGGAACACGCAGCGGGATTTGCTTTTCCAGGCGTGCTCCCCTATCCCTTTAAGGGCCTCGCCGGGGGGCCTTGCGTAAACCCTGAAAATCGACCCGGCCCCCTTTGAAGAGCCCATGTTATAGACCTCCATTACCATTTCCGCGTCCTTGCCCTGAACGAAAAATTTACCCACATAAAGGAGAATGAATCCCTTGGGCAGGTAGTTCTCGGCCTCGCCGTTCATGTATTCAAAGATGTTCTGGCGATTGTAGACAAGAAGGGGACCCTTCTGTTCAAAGCCCCTGAGTTCAAGCCCGTGAAGGAAGGGATGGTCAGCTGTTTTATTGGAACTCGCGCACTGGCAGAGGATCATTAATAACAGGACGAGCCCGGCCTTGAATCGAATCAGACGAAAAAGTCCAATTTTATTCAGGATGCGGTTGTGCATGTCAGGTTTCTCGGAGAAAGCGGATCGTTTTCTAAACCATGAAAAGGCGGCCGCCGTTTGGCAGGTCCGACTTTGAAAAACCGAACTCGGTAAGCATTCGACCAGCCGCTTCCATGTTTACCTCCCATCCCATCTTGCCTGCCCTAAACTGGGTCGCCACAACATAGTCCACGACCAGTGGAAGGACTCCCATGGCAATAAAGTTGGGTTGGTAATTGGGTTCTCCTCTGGGGCCGTAATCACTAGCCCACAGCCCGTCCACGATGCATAGCTGCTGCCTCGGGAAGATGACCTTTCCGGTCTTTGCATCCATCGGGCCAAGGATCTGGGGCGTCTGGTTGATGGCCAGGAGGTACTCAAACCCGCCCCTGCGATGCCCGGGCCCGGGATGAAACGTCCCGAAATGGTTCTTCATTGTCATGGTGAACCCGCCGAACTTGTCGCTGTGTCCCTTGCACATGGAGATGTTGACAAGGACATCCACTTCACCCTCTGCAAGCTGCTTGAGACAGTCGGACGTATCCCCGGCTTTGGGCCATGGCCAGCAAACGACATCCGACGCTATGACCGCTCAACGAATTCGTCGGCATCCCCCGGCCCTGGGATCGATCGACGGCTTAGTCACCTTTATTGACAGGGATTACGGGTGCTGTTAACATGATCATGTATCTCCATAACCTGACCTGGATAGACCGAATTTGGGGGATTATGAATTGAGGAATTGCGGAATTGAAAGCAGTCCCATCCATAGAACCCCTCAATTTCGAAACCTCTGAAATTCTAACTTGATTCGTCGGTGAAAATCCAGGACAGCGTGGAGCATGTTCTGCCCGTTATGAACGGATATTTGTCCATAAGGCGGCAGATCCAGAGATATGGGGCAGCATGGCTTCGAGGTTTGGCTGTCTTGCACTTGGGCCGGACAGGCCGGGGTTGGGTTCTGTTAATACCATGCCAGTTTATGAATATACGGCCTTCAACAGGGCTGGAAAAAACGCCACGGGTATTATTGATGCCGACAGCGTTGTCGCGGCACGGCAGAGATTGAGGGCCACGGGTATCTTCCCGGTCGAGGTAAAAGAGACCTCTTCAATGCCCGGAGGCAGGGCCTCGGGTCAGGCCTCTCTATCCACTCTCCTAAAACGGATCAAACCGGGAGAACTCTCTGCCACCACCCGGCAGTTGTCGATCCTTCTGGGCGCCGGGGTGACCCTTGTTGCATCTTTGGATGCGCTGATATCTCAGATTACCAACCCCCCCCTAAAAAAGATCATTGCCCAGGTCAAGGAATCGGTAAACGAGGGGAACAGCCTGGCCTTTTCTTTGTCTCAGCATCCCAGAGTATTTTCCCAGATCTATGTCAACATGGTGCGAGCTGGCGAGGCCTCGGGCACACTTGACCTCGTTATGGAGCGTCTCGCAGAATTCAGCGAACATCAACAGGCCCTGAGAGGACGCTTTAAGGCAGCCCTGGCCTATCCCGTCTTTATGTTCTTCGTGGGGACTTTGGTCCTCTTTTTCCTGGTAGCCTTTATCGTGCCCAACATCTCTAAACTTTTCAGTGAAATGAATCAGGCCCTCCCCCTTCCCACAATCGCACTGATCGGTGTAAGCGATTTCCTCAGATCCTTCTGGTGGCTGGTCTTGCTCGCCCTGGTTTGCGCCGTCGCGGCAGCGAAGCGACTAAAAAGGACCCCAAAGGGCCAAAACATTTTTGATCTTGCCAAATTGCGTTTGCCCATTATCGGGGATATCAACACAAAAATAGCTATGGCACGATTTGGCACGACTCTGGGCAGTCTGCTTCAAAACGGGGTGCCCCTCCTTTCCGCCCTTGAGATAGTCCGAAATGTCATAAACAACACACTGATTGCTGATCTCCTTGACAGTGCCATGGAGGATATTCAAGCTGGTAAAGGCCTTGCAACTCCCCTTGGCCAAAGCCGCTGGGTTCCTCCCATGGCAATACAGATGATATCCGTTGGGGAGCAGAGCGGACAGCTTGAGGGTATGCTCAATAAGATAGGAGATGTATACGAGAGAGAGGCGGAGTTACAGATAATGGCTCTGACCTCCCTGCTGGAACCGGTCATGATACTGGCCATGGGAGTGGCGGTGGGATTTATCGTCATCTCCATACTGCTGCCCATATTTGAAATGAACCAGATGATTCGATAGGGAATTATACATATTCATGAAATCGCTGACAGATTGAACCAACGAAAGGGGAAAGGGAAAATGCCAAGAGATAGACTGGGCCATCACGGCTTTACCCTGATTGAGATAATGGTCGTCATTGTAATTCTGGGCATCCTTGCGGGGCTCATAATTCCGAGGATCATGGGGAGACCTGAGGAGGCCAGGCGGATGAAGGCCGTGATCCAGATGGAGGGACTGGAAACGTCACTCAGACTCTATAAGTTGGATAGCGGTTCCTATCCCTCCACCGAACAAGGCCTTCAGGCCCTTGTGGAAGCGCCGACAGCGGGAGAACTTCCCAGGGCCTGGAGAAAGGGGGGGTATTTGGAAAAAGGAAAGGTCCCCAAGGATCCTTGGGGAAATGAGTACGTATATCTTTCACCCGGGCTTCACTGGGATTACGATCTGATCTCCTACGGTCCCGATGGAGAACCGGGAGGAGAGGGCAAGAACGAAGATATCAACAGCTGGGAACTGGAATAATCCGGGCCGACCCAGGGGCGTTACTTTTTTTGGTGAAAACTTGTGACAGTGTTTGAGTGCAAATCAACCTGTAAAAGACCAAGAAATTCGACTGAGGGCTACACCCTCATAGAACTCGCCGTTGTGATCTCACTGATTGGCCTTATGGCCCTGTTGGCCGTTCCCCGGTTTCGTTATTCCATCCTGACTGATGATCTGAAGAGCAGTACCCGCAAGATCATTGGCCTGGTCAAGAATCTCAGAAACGAGGCGGTCCGAACCCAAAACCCCCACTATCTCCATCTGGATCTTGAAACAAATCGGTTCTGGGCCGATTCCACCGCCATGACCCAAGAAGAACGGGTGCTTGCCAGAGAAAAGGCGGCCGATCTTCCCAAGGGAGTTCGCCTTTTGGATGTATGGCTCAAGGGAAAGGGGAAAAAGACAGACGGGACGGCCTACATCCTTTTTACGAGGAAAGGGTATGTGCCGCAATCGGCCATCCACCTGGGCTCGGAAGACGGAAGGAGGTTTACCCTGGTACTGAGTCCCTTTCTTCAGAAGGTTAAGGTTGTGGATGACTATATAGATTTTGAGGACGCCTAAGGGAAGAGATAGACCTGGATCATGAAATCCGTGACCCACCAAGATAGATATGGCCTCAGCGGTTTTACGCTCCTGGAGGTGATGGTGGCCGTGGCCATCATTGCAATCGCCTTTACAGCCGTTCTGGGATCACAGTCTCAGAGTGTATCGCTGGCAGGTGAGTCAAAATTCAATACCATGGCCCCCCTTCTGGCCCAGCGCAAAATGGCACAGCTTGAGTCAGAAAAATCGGGAGCGCTGACCTCTGACTCGGGTGACTTCGGAGAGGACTTTCCAGGCTACACATGGCAAACCCAGGTGCGAGACGTTGAGTTTGAAGGTCTCGGGGGGGGAGCATTCGACTATCTCAAACGGGTCGATGTGAGAGTTACCTGGGGAGAAGACGAACGCTATCAATACCGCCTCAGGTTATACAGGTTCTTCCCAAAGACGTCGTAACTTGACCTCACATTAAGCCACAACCTACTAAAGCGGGTGGATTTGTTGTATGTCTCAAAGTCATTTGATTTGAACCGCAGAACTCAGAATCCAAAACTCGTTAGCATGCTTCGTCTGAAAGGCAAGGTTTCAAACCTGGTGAACGGAAAAATAGATACCAACGGCTTTACCCTGGTGGAGGTCCTGATAGCTGTTTTTATTTTTGCCATCATCCTCTCAACCATATTCACCACCTATACCGGGGCCTTCAGGATTATGGACCAGACCGAGGCCCAGACAGATATCTACGCCATGGCCCGTACCACCTTGGAGAGAATGATAGAGGATCTGGAATCGGTTTATGTTATCCCCGGTGTAAATAACAAAAAAACCACTGCAGACACCCAGGGGGCAGATCTTTTTGTTGGTGAGGAAAAGGAGATAAACGGCAGGACCTTTGATAGCCTCCGGTTTTTATCCATGGCCCACCTTAGCTTTAGCGATACAGAGGTAGACCCGGGGGCCACCAGGATATCCTACTACGCCGTTAAAAATGACCGGGAAACTGGCGCTACCCTTTTCAGGTCAGACACCCCGGAATTTGATGAAGCACCGGAAGAAGGGTCCGGCGGCCTCCCTCTTTGTGAAGGGCTCTCCTCGGTCGATTTTACTTACTACAGTAGCGATGGTGAGGCCCACGAGAGGTGGGATTCAACGAGTGAGAAATTTTCGGGGAACCTGCCGGTGATGGTTTTTGTCTCGCTGGAATTCGTGAACAAGGCCGACCCTGGATCACCCATCAGATTCAGCACCGGCGTCTCACTCCCTATTGCCGGGGAAATGCATGAAAAAGCTCCTCAAAGATAATCGGGGCTTTGCCCTGATTCTAACGATCCTTGTGGTCAGTCTGATCGTTGTGTTTACCCTTCAGTTCAATTTTTCCATGCGTTCTGATCTTTATTCCGCCACAAACCTCAGAGACGGTATCAGTCTGGCAACCATTGCAAGGTCCGGATTCAACTTCGCCCTCGCTTCCCTCACGGATGACGCCGCAGCAACCGATTTCGACGCCCTCCATGAGCCCTGGGCCTATTCAAAGGCCCTGTCGTCCCATTCTGCCTCCTTGTTTGAGCAGGGTCAGTTTGAGCTTGAGATCATCGATCTCACAGGAAAGATTCAGATTAACCAGTTGGTTGATAAAAAGGGCGGCTTTAATAATAAACAACGGGATCTCCTGAGCAGGTTCCTGAACTCGGAACCATTCGACCTTGACCCGGAAAGGATCGACAATCTCCTGGATGCCATAAAGGACTGGATCGACCCGGACCATGAGGTCACCCGATTTGGCGCAGAGAACGGATATTATCAGGGCCTGGAAAGACCCTACCGGTGTAAGAACGGGCCCTTAGAGCTGCTTGAGCAACTCCTGCTTGTAAGGGGAATGACCCGGGAACTCTTCTACGGCACAAAGGAGAAGCCCGGGCTATCAAGCTACTTGACTGTCCACGGTGATGGAAAGATCAATATCAATACGGCCGATCCCCTGGTATTGAAATCCCTCTTCCCCGGAATAGACGAAGAGGAGGTGGAGAGTATGCTTGACTATCGCCTGGACAAAAAGAATAATCTAAAAGATCCGGGATGGTACAAGAAGGTGCATGGGATGAGCCATGTAACCATTGACCCGGGCCTTGTTACCACCACAAGCAACTATTTCGAGATCAGGTCGCAGGGCTTGGAGGGAGAAATGAAAAAGACCCTGACCGCAACGGTCATGAGGAATAAAGAGGCCCTGAGAATTCTGTCATGGAAGGTTGAGTAATGCCAAGAAAAACACTCGGCCTTGACATCAATGAAGATTCCATCACAGCGGTCCAGGTCCTCAGCGGACTAAAGGCGTATCAGATTACAGCCTGCGCCCATGAAGTGATGGAAGACGATGGGGAGTTGGATGATGCCCTGAAAAGGATCTTTGATGGGAGGGACCTCAAGAGCGACACCTGTGTCATGTCGATCCCCGCAAGACAGGCCTTCTATCGAAACCTCCAGATGCCCTTTAAGGATCCGCGGAAAATACGGAAGACGATTCCGTACGAAATCGATAGTCTGATCCCCTTCCCCATCGAAGAGGTAATCGTTGACTTTTCCATCATAGATCGATCTGACCAGGCGGACATCCTGGCGGTTTCCCTGAAAAAGGCCGTTATTTCCGAATATCTGACGAAGCTTCAGTCGATCGGACTCAACCCGGAGATCCTGGATATCAGATGCCTGCCTCTGGTCTCCTGGCTCCTAACCTGTGAAGGAGTTCCTGACCATGGCATCCTCTTGGACATCTGCCAAAAGAGGAGTACCATGGTCCTCTACCTGAAAAGACGCATTGCCCTCATTCGAACCTTCGCCATCAACTGGGGCCACGTTGCTGTCCCGCCTGCTCCTGAAAGGACCAGGGAGGAGATCGCGCCCGGCCTTGAGTCTCTGTGCAAGATGGTTCGTAACACCATTTATGCCTTCGGGCAAAAAAACCATCCGGTTATTTCTCCAGAAAAAATCTTCTTCACCGGCACGGGTGCACGCCAGCCCAAAACAGGCCCCTTGGTGAGCAAATTCCTTGATCTCCCGTCTGAGCGGATTAATCTGGTTGAGGACAAACGGATAAGGATGAATGGAGATGTGGCACGATCCTGGAATGCCCCCCTAATGGACAGCGCTCTTTCACTCGCACTTAGGGACTCCAAACGCGCCCAAGGATTTAATTTCAGAAGGGGTGAGTTTGAGGTAAAAGGAAAATATGGTGGGATCAAAAAGCAACTCCGAAAAGGGGGCATCTTTATGGTGCTCATTCTGGTCTTTTTGGCTGTCAATCTGGGCATCGATTACTATTTCATGGACAAGAGATACAGGAGCCTGGACCAGGAGATCGAGGGGGTATTCAAACAGACCTTTCCTGATGTAAAGAGAATCGTAGACCCCTTGGCCCAGATGAAGATAAAGGTCAATCAGGTCAAGGGGCCGGCAGGAACCTATCCCGGGATAGACGGCGGAAGGAACGTCCTTGACCTGCTGAAGGATATCTCCAAACGGATCCCAAAATCTGTGGATATCCGAATCACTCGGATGATAATTGACCCGGAGATGGTGAGGATGAGCGGAAGGACCTCCACCTTCAACGCAGTCGAAAATATCAAGAACAGCCTGAAGTCCTCAGCATTTTTTGACCAGGTCACAATCAGTTCCGCAAACCTCGACCGGAAAGGCAAGAAGGTCCAGTTTGAGATAAAGCTGAAACGGATTTGGCAGAGGTCTGGATTATGAAGCTTGGGAAAAGAGAGAGATATCTTGTAATCCTGGCTGGTTCCTGTCTGGTGGTGTTCCTTCTCTTTCAGTTCCTCTTTTTTCCCTTTTTTGAAAAACGCCAGCGGATGAAACAAGGGCTTCAGGCCAAACAAGAGGCGCTAAAAGAGATCGTGCTTCTGAGCGCCAAGTATCGGTCATACAAGACCGGCTCCCGGGGTCTGCAAAACATCCTTACCGGGCGCAAGGCCGGATTTACCCTCTTTTCTTTTCTTGAAAGGGAGGCCGGGGAGGCCCTGGTCAAGGGTCATATCAAGTATATGAGACCCTCCGTGTTAAAAGGAACAGGTCCCTACGAGGAATCAATGGTCGAGATGAAACTGGAGGGAATCTCCCTTGGGCAACTCGTTGATTACATTTACCGTATCGAGTCACCGCAGGATGTTGTGGGGATCAAAAGGATTTCAATCAAAGAAAACAAGAGCGACACCGGTTACCTGGATGCCATCTTACAGGTGTTGACCCTCAGGCGAACATAAGGATCAAGGGGCAGGGTTTTGGTCATGAAGCAAACTGTGCGGAAAAATAAACCGATCTTGTGGTATACCCTTTATGGTTTCTTGCTGACCGCTGCTCTCATGTACTACCGATTCCCTTCCAGTGAAATAAGGGATTATATTGAGGCGGCTGCCGCCAGGGCAAACCCTTCCCTCCTCCTTTCTGTTGAAAAGGTCACCCCCTCCCTTCCTCCCGGATTGGAGATCATGAAAATCAAGCTCTCCCTGAGGGAAAGGCCCAAAGATGTCCTCCTCAGGTCGGCCAAGCTTTCTATTAGGCCTGAACTCCTCTCACTCCTTCAAGGGGATCCCAAATACGCCTTTGACGCTCGGGCATACAAGGGTAAGGCCCAGGGCACGTTGCATTTTCGGGAAAATAACCCCGGTGCCCCCTTCACCACAAGGATCCAACTGAAGGATATCGATATTGGCGAGAGCGTGTATCTCTCATCCCTTACCGGCCATGGGATAGCCGGAATTCTGGGAGGCACCCTTACCTATGAAGGAAGATCTCCCCTCCTTATCGACGGCACGGGCGAGGCAAATTTGAGGATAACAGACGGCCGTGTGGCGCTCTCAGAACCAATCTTGAGTTTTGAGACACTTACGTTTACCGAATTTTCCCTGAAAGTTGTCCTTAAGAATCGGAGACTTGACCTCACCGGTGTTGAGCTAAAGGGCCGGGAGGTTCAGGGGACCTTATCCGGAACCATAGGCCTGAAAAGACAGATTTCAAAGTGCACCCTTGACCTCAGGGGAGAAATCGAACCCCTCGCCGGGATCTTCAAAGGCGTTGGCGGCGATGAACATACCATGAAGTTTTTGAGGCAGTATTTAAAAAAGGGGAGCCGATCCTTTACCATCAAAGGGACATTCGGCAAGCCGAAATTCAGGCTCACATGACACTCAGACCATTTCTGGGGGTTGGTTTCAAGTGGTGCAACAAGTTCTCCTGTTTTAGCAGGTAATTGTTTGATCCTCAGTCGACTTCAGGATATTGTTATTTGATGACAAGGCTCTATTCTACCATATTTAATCTTTTTGCCTTATCAGCAGTCATTTACCTGGGTGTAGATATCTTCTATAAGATTCTATCCTCACACCTGGCCCAGGTTGAAACTAAAGTAACTGTGGTTCAGAAAGCCCCTCCTGTTCAGATACACAAGAGGCCACCATTGAGTGATTTCCGTGTTATAACCGGCAGAAATATCTTCGGCGCCAGTGAAAAACCACCCATAGGGACAAAGGTCAAAGAACTTGGGGCAGAAGAGATTGAGGCCCTGGAGCCCACTTCCCTCAACGTCTCGTTGCTGGGCACCGTAACCGGAGACAAGGAAACCTCTTTTGCCGTCATTGAAGAGACGCAGAAAAAAAAACAGGGGCTATACAAAAGAGGGGATACCGTCCAGAATGCAACCATAAAGAAGATCTTGAGAGGAAAGGTGGTCCTCAGGGTCGGAGACAAAGACGAGATATTGACTATGGAAGAGGCTGCCTCCGGAAAGATTGGAAGGGGTGGCGGTTCAGAGGGCCCTGTGACGACC
The DNA here is from genome assembly GCA_013203065.1 of Desulfobacteraceae bacterium. The sequence goes on from JABMQV010000259.1 coordinate 9,521, forward strand.
GGGGCCACCATAACACTTGCCAAGTCTGACCTGGAAAAATCACTTAAGAACCTTGGCCAGCTCTTGACGCAAGTTCGCGTCCGCCCGCGCATAAAGGATGGCAAACCCGACGGGTTACAACTCGCCCGCATCAAGAGTGGGTCCATCTTTTCAAAATTGGGACTCAAGAACGGCGATGTCGTCCAAAAGATAAACGGCAGCCCCATAAAAAGCCCGGATGACGTCTTTTCCCTGTATGAAAGACTCAAATCGGGGTCCCATGTATCTGTGGATATCATCCGCAAGGGAGAACCAAAAACGATAACTTACTCTTTCAGATAACAAGGCATAACCGGTTATGTATACTTCATTTTTCGGACTCAGGGAAAACCCGTTTAATCTGACGCCTGACCCCAGGTATCTGTTTCTGAGCCCCTATCACAAAAAGGCCCTCGACCATTTGCTTTACGGGATAAATGAAAGAAAAGGGTTTATCGCGATAACCGGAGGGGTCGGCACCGGCAAGACAACCCTTTGCCGTGAACTCCTGAACCATTTGGATGGGTCAACAAAAAGCGCCCTGATTCTCAATTCCTTCCTGTCGGATGTGGAGATCCTAAAAAGCATAAACCATGAGTTTGGCATTGAGATGCCGCCGGGGAATAAAAGCAAAAAGGACCACATCGATGCCCTCAATCATTTCCTGCTCAAGAATTTTACAAAAGACGGCAATGCCCTGCTCTTGATCGATGAGGCCCAAAACCTTTCGAATGCCGTCCTTGAACAAATACGGATGATCTCCAATCTGGAAACGGAAAAGGAGAAACTGATCCAGATTGTGCTTGTCGGACAATCGGAGCTGAAAACGCTTCTCTCGTCCCCATCCATGAGACAGCTAAACGAGCGAATCACAGTCCGTTATGATCTCAACCCTTTGGACTTCAAAGACCTGAAGGCCTATCTGGAACACCGTTTGGTGGTAGCGGGAAGCCAGGGTACTCCCAGGTTTACAAAGGGCGCCTTAAAAAAAATCTATAGACACTCCGGGGGGAACCCGAGACGGATCAATGCCGTTTGTGACAGGGCACTTCTCATCGCCTATTCTAAGGACGAAAACACTATATCACCAAAAATCGTAAAAGAGGCCATTAGGGATATCAGTGGAGAACCGCATATTGATCCTTTTCAAACCGGTTGGTTCAGAAGAACGGTCAAATCCCCCGCGTTTCTTATGACCCTGCTGATTATACTGGCAGGGCTCATTGGCTGGAACTTTAAAGAAGGGTTTATGGCGCCTGTTTCAAACCAGAAAACCATAGCAGCCCCGGTCCCTCGCAGCACTCAAGCAAAACCTCCCAAGCCCAAAGAGAATCCGGCTAAGCCCAAAGAGGATCCGGATGCGTTGTACCTGGATCAGAAGACAAGTCTTGCCGGCCTTTTTAATCTCTTTGCCCTTGAAGCCATGAAGGACAGCAGCAATATTGAGAGAAACCTGGGTCTGGTCTCATTTCAATTAGCACCCAAATATTATACCTTGTTCAAGAGACCCTTCCGCATACGTCAGGCTGAGCACCTTTTTTTAGCCAAGGGATCTCCCCGCTATCTCTTGATCCGTGAAATGACACCGGATGGGGCCATTGCCCTGGACACCCAGGGCAATGAACACAAGGTCTCCAAGGATTTTATCCTTCGGGACTGGGGAGAAAATGTCTCCTGGCTTTATCCGGGCAAAGAAAAGATCCACCTGGCCAGAGGCACAAGCCCCCCGAGGGTCTTTCGTCTTCAAGAGACGTTGGGCGAAATGGGATACCCCATTGAACCGACCGGAGTCTACGATGATCAAACCGTTAATGAGGTTAAGAATTTTCAGAGAAGTTTGGGTCTGAAAGCCGATGGGATAGTTGGTCCCAAGACCATGGCCCTGTTGTATCAAATGAGCAAGCAGTAAAGAATCCATTACTCCGAGGAGCACGGTCTCCGAGTCCTCTTTAGAGCCCGAAGCCGGGAAGCAGGCCTTACGGGCCGGGGTTTACAGGACGTGGGTTGGTGAGTTAAGCACCCAATCCGATTTCTTGTGTTATGTAAATAGGGTTTTATCTATAGTCCCGCCGAAAAATAACTGGAACTCTGCAATCAAGCTCTGGCCGTCTCAAATGATAAGGTTGTGGTATCTCGGAGCGGGATTATTGATAAAACAATGATGAACGAAGCCGCGGGTTTGGCATGAAAAATGCAATTGGGTAAAGTATCCAATTTCTCATTTTCATTCTAAATACGGCGACAAATATCCCATAGTCTTGACAAAATTTAAAGAAAAAAGTCCAACAGCCGTCCAAAAAATTGAGCCAAAATGACGGATTGAAAAGAAGACTAAATCTAAATGGCAAGGCCGTTGGACGGAGCGGCCCCAAAGCTACCGCGGAGCGGTTTCGTTCATGAGTTACATACATGAGGCCTTGAAAAAGGCACAAAAAGAGCGGGATACCCGCCGTGGAGAATATGACGGCGTCCTTTCAACAGGCAGGAAGGGGGCTAGACCCTTGACTGGCAAGGCGATCCGGGTGGCTTTTCTCTCCGTCATCATCCTTTTCCTTGCCTTTGGGGCCTATTCGTGGTTGAATTCCAAGGCCCCGAAAACCATCAAAGCCATTGATCGCAAAGAGACACGACCCGAACCCCCTCCCCACCGAGAACCCGTTATAGACCCAAAGAAGATCTATGACAGGGCAAAGGCCCTCCAGGTACGAGGCAGCCTTACGGATGCCAGACGGCTGTATCTGGAAACCCTCAAGGCTGACCCCGGTTATGTTGAGGCCCTGAACAACTTGGGAGTTATCTATATTCATGACAAAGATTATCCTGCCGCCCGCAGTGTGCTGGAAAAGGCCACTCGGTTGAGACCAGGATTTGTGGACCCCTATTATAACCTTGCATGCGTTTCTGCAATCAGGGGAGAGCCGGTGGAAAGCCTTGCTTATCTGAGGAAAGCCATATCCCTCCATGGGCCAGTCAGGGATTGGGCCAAGAAAGACGCTGACCTGAAAAACCTGTGGGGACTGCCAGAGTTTCAAAAGATAATCCAATGACAGTGGAGTGACGGTTTGATGAAATCAAGATATCTCCTTTTCTTCCTTTGCCTGGGAATATGGCTGTTTTCAACCGGTTACCCGGCCCATGGGGTTCGTATTGCCGGAGAAAAAGGGGTCTCTTCTGTCACCCCTCCGGCAAAGCAGGAGGCGCCGAGTCCGGCTGTAGAGAAGCCTGCGCCAAAAAAGCCAGCGCCTCCCCACCCCCCGCAAGAAAGGCCTCCCAGGAAAGAAACTGCCACCAAAGACAAAAACGACTCCAGGCCCCGAGGGGCGGATAACCGGTATGTTACCATCGACTTCGACAATGTGGATATAGGGATCTTTATCAAGTTTATCAGTGAATTGACCGGTAAGAATTTTGTGGTTGACAAGGCAGTCAGAGGAAAAGTGACCATCATTTCCCCCACCAAGATTTCAGTGAAGGAGGCCTACAGGGTCTTTGAATCCGTTCTTGAGGTACATGGCTACACCACCATTCCTTCAGGAAGCATCATAAAGATCGTGCCGGCCGTACAGGCGCGATCCAAGAGCATCGAGACCCGCCTGAACGAGGAGGCCGTTAGCCCTGAAGACAAGGTGGTGACGCAGTTGATCCCCCTCAGGTATGCTGATCCCAATGAACTCAAAAAACTCTTCACCCCCCTCATATCAAAAAGCAGTGTCATTGTATCCTATCCCCCCACGCGGATGTTGATTGTTACGGATGTATTTTCCAATATCAAGCGTCTGCTTCGTATCACAAAGGCTATTGATGTTGAGGGTGTCGGCGAGGAAATAACCGTTGTTCCCCTCCAACATGCCACTGCCTCGATTATAGCGAAATCGCTAAACACGGTTTTTCAAAGGACGGGAAGAAGGGTCAAGAAAGGCGGCCTCTCTGCCTCGGCTGTCAAGATTGTGTCCGATGAACGGACCAATAGCCTGATCCTCCTGGCATCGGAAGATGACACCTTACGGATGAAACAGCTGGTAGGGCTGTTGGACAAGGTAACTCCCCCGGGAGAAGGGGACATTCGGGTCTATTACCTTCAACATGCCAATGCCGAAGATCTTACCAAGGTCCTGACGGCCCTTCCCGCAAAACAGAAAAAAACCGCGCGAAAAGGAAAGGCACCGGTAATCTCCAAGGACGCGCAGATCGTTGCAGACAAGCCCACCAACTCATTGGTAATTATGGCAAATAAGGACGACTATCTTGTCCTGGAGGAGGTCATCAAGAAACTGGATATCCCTCGGATGATGGTTTACATCGAGGCCCTGATCATGGAAGTCAACGTGGACAAAAACTTTCAGCTTGGAGTGGAGTGGGTGGCTGGAAAGGAGTTCACTTACAATGGGAAGGATGGAGCGGCCTTTGGGGGATTCAACTACGGA
>JABMQV010000260.1 GCA_013203065.1 Desulfobacteraceae bacterium
GATGTAACCATTGAAGCATCCGGCAATCCACTGGCTGTGGTTGAGGGGCTGCAAATGACGCGGGACAACGGCATTTACGTCATTGTGGGCCAATATACGGATGCCGGGGATGTGACTATCAACCCGCACCTGCACATTAATAAAAAACATTTGGATATTCGGGGTACTTGGGGAATCGATTACAGCCATATATATAAATCGGTGCACCTGATGGCGAAGCACAGCAATCGTTTCCAATGGCGGAAAATGATTTCCAAAACCTATCCATTAGAAGAAGTCAAGGCGGCCCTCGAGGCCGTCAAATTGCTTCAGGTTGTAAAGGCGGTAATCGCCCCCAACGGGACTGCCTGACCTGACTCCGCCTTCCCGGAAGTCTTATTGACGTCTCGGAAACCCTACAACCCATTGAGATTAAAGGTTTTTAAGTGGCTATTTTTGAGGTCAACATTCCACTATTCCATTATTCCAATTGTGAGCGAAGCGAACTAAGTTCGATTGGTTGCTTCTCATCCACAAATCTCTTTCTGGAAATCCATAGGGGGTCGCCATGACTGAGTGGTTTGAAAAAATGACGCTCGGTTCCTTGACGGACCGTGCCGGGGAAAGGTTTCGTGATCTGGAAGGCCTATATTTCAAGGGCAGCCGTTGGAGCTTCGGCCAGCTGGCTGAAGACGTCAACCGGGCAGCCAAAGGGTTGATCCATTTGGACATTCAACCAGGGGAAAAAGTCGGTCTTTGGGTGCCAAATCGCCCCGAATTTATTCATCTCTTTTTTGCCCTGGCAAAGGTGGGGGCCATCATCGTGCCCATCAACACATTTCTCAGGACTTCGGACACGGCCTATTTACTGAAACAGTCCAACGCATCAACCCTGATCGCTGTGGATCAATCAGGCCCAATCAATTATCTTTCTATGATCTATGAAATCGTGCCGTCACTCTCTGAAGCCCTCACCAGGGAGATTTCTGACGCTGAATTTCCCGATTTGAAAAAGATTTTGATTCTGAGCGACAAGGCGTACAACGGGACCTATTCCTGGCCCGAGGTATTGGAGATGGGCAATGCCGTTAGTGACAATACCCTCCGGAAACGAGCGGATGAGGTAAATCCTGACAGCACCGGGTTGATCATGTACACCTCGGGGACGACCGGTTTCCCGAAAGGGGTCATGCACTCCCATAATGTGATCCGAAACATCACAGATCGCGCAAATAGGATGGGGATTACCTTTGCGGACGTGATTCTCATGTATCTGCCCCTTTTTCACACCTTCGGTCTGACCGAAGGTGCTCTGATGTCCATGTTAACCGGCGCCCGACTGGTGCTCACCGAAAGGTTTGATCCTGCGGAGAGTCTGGCGTTGATCCAAGAAGAGAAGGCCACCCTGTTGCATGGGTTTGAGACGCACTTTAAGGACCTGGTTGAACAGCAGGAAAGGACGCCACGAGATGTAACCAGTCTGCGAACCGGAATACTCGCAGCAGGTATGAGCAGTTCAGTAACGATTGCCCGGCGTGCGAGCAAGGTTCTATGCCCAAACCTTCTCAGCGGGTTTGGCATGAGTGAGATCGGGGTCGGGGCTTGCCTTTCGTTTTTGTCCTCGAACAAAGATCAACGCTGGGAAGCGTCAGGTTTCCCTGCCCCTGGTAGTGAGGTCAAAGTGGTCCATCCCGACACCGGGGAGGAACAGCCCGCTGGGAAACCCGGGGAGATCCTCATTCGAGGCTACATGGTCATGCAGGGATACTATAATAAACCCGAAGAGACGGCTAAGGCGGTCGATGGTGAGGGTTGGCTTCACACCGGAGACATGGGGATGATGCGCGAAGACGGTCATCTGCGCTTCATGGGAAGATTTAAGGAGATGCTTAAGATTGGCGGGGAAAACGTGGACCCGATGGAGGTGGAAGCCTTTCTACTCAACCATCCCTCGGTCGCTCAAGTCGCGATCGTAGGCTATCCTGATGAACGGCTTTCAGAAGTTGGGGCTGCTTTTGTTCGGTTGGAAGCCGGACAGCACCTGACCGAGGAGGAGGTGGTCGAGCATTGCAAAGGAAAGATCGCCTCCTACAAAATCCCGCATTATGTCATTTTTGTTGAGGATTATCCCATGACGGCATCCGGAAAGATCAAAAAAGTGGAGCTTCAAGAGTTGGCCCTTCGGCAGATAAAACAACCGTAACCAAATGGATGTAGGGCTTCACCCGTAAAGGAACGAACAGATGACCACAGCAGCCACAATTCCCACCAGATCAGCGGTCAGGGCCGCTGCCAGGGCGTGGCGTATGCGGCGAACCTGAACCGCCCCAAAATACACCGCCAGAACATAAAAGGTGGTTTCCGTGGACCCTTGCAGTGTTGAGACCAGATAGCCTGTATAGCTGTCAGGGCCGATGCCGGGCGCGTTAATAATAGAAGCCATAACTCCGTATGCGCCTGAGCCGGACAACGGGCGTAAAAGCGCCATTGGAAGGGCTTCGGC
>JABMQV010000005.1 GCA_013203065.1 Desulfobacteraceae bacterium
TCGGGGTTCAGCTCTATGGCCATTTCCAGGGCTTTAATCGCCTCGTCCGTTTTTATCATCTGGAGATAGGCAAAACCGATGTTGGCGTATCCACGGGCATATCTGGGTTCAATCTCGATGGCCTTTTGGTTGACCTCCAGCACCTTTTCAAGATCGCCTTTCCTAAAGTATATATAACCCAGGTTGACCCATGCCTCAAACATCCTGGCACTGCTGGCAATTGACTCTTCGAAGAAGGGGATCGCCTCGTCAAGTCTCCCCTGCTCCATGTGGGCGACGCCCATGTTGTACTGGGAATTGGCGCACTCGGGGTTTTCAGCAAGTATTTTCTTTTGCTCCGCGATAAATTCCTCGGAACACTGCGGCTCTTTCATCTCAATCCTCAGTAAAAAAGGGGTCGCCACCCGGCCAGGATAGCGACCCCTGACATTATTATTTTATGATCAGACGAGTTAGGGCCTAATGGTCCTCGGTTTGACCGCGCCCTTTAAGGCCGTACATGGTGCTGCTTCCGGTTGAAAAATAGATGAGCGTCTCGTCGTTTATAAGGGATGTTGCCGCCTTCTTAATCTCCCTGGCTTTGGCATCCGGCAGCACTTTTTTCACGGCCTTTTCCATGTCATTGAAATAAAATTTTGATTTTTTGCTTTTTTCGGCGAAATCCAGGATCGCCTTTCTAAGTTCTTCCATAATTTATCTCCTTTTCTGTGGGTGGGTAATGGTTAATCAATACCTCCCACCGCCTTTGAGACACTCCAGGACGCATCCGTGTATTTGAATTGAGTGGAAGTCCTGTAAGTGTCATACTGGAGACGATAGTCATCAATGAGATGTTCCGTGAATGGGAGGTCGCACTTTTCAAAGAACTTTTCCCATCCAATCCTTTCTGCCCAATCACCGATCCTTTCATATTTCATGGCATCATTGGTATAGGCGTTAAGAATCTTTTTGACGTCTCTACATACTTCAGGATATCTCGGAAAATTATTGGGGACGGCGGCGACAACCACCTTGGAAAATTTGGGGGGTGATATACGGTTGGAGACCTTTCCACCCGCCATGATAGTGACACAATCCCCTTCCTTGTCCGTAAGGGGAAGGGCCATGCACATGGTGTAGCAGTTGCCGCAGAACATACAGCGTTCCTCTTTGATCTTTACCGTCTTTTTCCCCTCCTCGGTCTTTGCAGGCGAGATGGCCGCTGTTGGACATGCGGCGATGACAAGAGGGATCTCGCAAACATTTGCCAGGACCTCGCTGTCTATGATGGGAGGCTTCCTGTGGTAGCCCAGAAGAGCGATGTCGGAGCAGTGAACAGCCCCGCACATATTCAGGCAGCAGGCCATGGAAATCCTGACCTGGGCCGGAAAGGTCATCCCCTGAAAATCTTCAAAGACCTCATCCATGACCGCCTTGACCATGGAGGAGGCATCTGTCGCCGGGGTGTGGCAATGGATATAGCCTTGGGTGTGGACAATATTTGTGATACCTGCACCGGTTCCGCCGATGGGGAACTTATAGCTTCCGGAGACGTGTTTTCTGCTCTCAAGGTCCTTTTTTAAGGCCTCCACCTTGTCCAGGCTGTCCACCATAAATTCAATGTTGTTCCGGGTGGTGAACCGGACATACCCGTCACAGTGCTTGTCGGCAACATCGCAAAGTTCCCTGACGTGCTCAACGGTCATAAAGCGAGAGCCGCCGCACCTGACCGTAAATACCTTGTCACCGGTCTCAGAGACATGCACCAGGACGCCCGGCTCCAAAATGTCATGATATTTCCACTTGCCGTAATTATTCTGGATGACCGGAGGGAAATATTGCCAGAAATGCCTGGGTCCCAGGTCCGTGAGCCTGTTTTCCATCGGTTTGTCCGGATTAAACAATCCCAATCTTTCAGTAGATAAAGCCATTATAGTTCCCTCCTATCTCGCATGTCTGGTTCGATAGTCGTCAATAGATCTTTCAAATCCGCCAGGCACATCCTCTGCTTTCCAGAAGATGTAGGGGTTGGAGCGGGGCTCTTTAACCATCTGTGGCATGGGCGGTATGCCCAACATCTCGCAGAGCTTCTGGATACCCTGACGCTGGATTAATTCTCCCAACCGCTCACGGTTTTTCCCCTCTTCCATCCACCAATCCCAGACCGGTTCAACGACCTTCTCTTTGATATTGTCATAGGGAGGTTCACACGTCATAAACGGAACGGTCAACAGGGACATCTGGGCGCCTTCCAGTATGGGGGCCTTCGCACCCAATAAAATGCTGACACCAGTGTCCTTGCCCGGCCAAAGGGCCTGCGGCATGACGTTAATACAGTGCATGCACCGGGTACATTCCTTGTCAGCGATCATGAGCTTGCCATCTTCCATGCACATGCATTTTGTCGGACAAAGACCGATGACCTCCTTCTCAATGTCGAATTTACCCCAATCTCTTCCCTTATGGGCGCCGGCGTTGGGTTCAATCTCACCCCCGATATAGGCTTGAACCGCTTCCTGATCTATACGGATTTCATCCCTCCAGGTGCCGATAAAGGACATATCCGCACGGGCAATGGAAGCCACGCAGCAGTTGGGGCACCCGTCAAATTTGAATTTGAATTTATAGGGGAAGGCAGGGCGATGCAATTCATCCTGGTAATAATGGGTGAGTTCGTAGCACAGGTCCTGGGTGTCAATACAGGCCCATTCACAGCGCGCCTTGCCGATGCAGCAGGAAGGGGTCCGCAGGTTGGAACCGGAACCGCCCAGGTCCTGCTGTAATGCATGTCCCAGCTCAAAAAATATCGGCTCCAGTTGTTCGGTAAAGGTCCCCAGGAAGACAATGTCGCCCGTTGAGCCGTGCATGTTCAGCATGCCACTGCCGCGGTATTCCCAGAGATCACAAAGGGACCTCAGATAATCGGTGTTATAAAATTTGCTGGCTGGCTGGTTGACGCGTACGGTGTGAAAATGGGCAACGGAAGGGAATTGATCCTGAAGATCGGAATATCTCCCGATGACGCCCCCACCGTATCCGAAGACACCCACAATACCGCCATGTTTCCAGTGGGTTTCGCCGTGTTCAAAAGAGACTTCGAGCTGGCCGAGTAAATCCTCAACGACGTCTCTCTCAATCATCATCCGGTCATCAGCAAGTTTCCTCCTGTGCAGGGCCTCCCTCTTGGCATCAGCCACAAAGCTCGGCCAGGGGCCCGATTCCAGCTCATCACACATGGGCGTGTCATGCTTTATTTGGAAATCTTTGAGTTCTTCGTCCGTGTAATTATTTAGCTCTTCATCGGAATAAATCCTGAGTTCTTCATACTTAAGTTCTTTTTGCTTTTCTTTCGGTTCAAAAGCCATTACATGTGCCTCCTTTTTACGAAAAAATTAGATTCTTAATCTCAAGGAGTAAATCCGCTTTAACGACGTCTTTTTATGTTCACCTCCTCCCACAAAGAATCATCATAAAAAAAGATCAGAATGTAAAAGACGAAATCAGAATGCCTGTCATAACTATTTGTGAATATTGTAATTAGTTTATTTTTCAAATAGTTAACTTCCGACTTATAGCTAAATTCCCTGGAAATTGTCAATAGAAAAATGAACAGCCACTCGATTTACATTGACAATTTTTTATCGGACTATATATTTCCAATTATGAATATTCAAGGGGTTGGCGATGAAAGATTTTATCAAGGTGATGAAGGCAGTTTCAGATACGAATAGGGTGAAAATCCTGAAGATGCTCCAGCACAAGGTCATGTGTGTATGCGAAATTCAAGCCGCTCTGGAGATAGCTCAACCGACGGTCTCCAAACACCTCAAAATCCTTGAGGATGTCGGTCTTGTAAGTTTTAAAAAGGATGGGGTGTGGGTTGACTACTATCTTACGGATGGGGCGAGTAGCCCTTATGTGGCGAGTTTCTTGGGAAATCTTCGGCATTGGCTTGAAGAGGAGCCGGAAGTGGTCGAACTGGTGAAAAGGCTACCGGGGATCAGACGGGAGGACGTCTGCAAGAGATAAATTTTTTTGAAAAATCCATATAGCTAAATAGCAATGTTGCTATATGGATTATTTAGACACCCCTTTTTCAAGCCTTTCTCTGTTTCAAGGAGAAAAAGGCCCTAAATTTCATGAGAGAACGAACGAAAATAATCTTAATTTCACTAATTTTTATTGGCTGTTATTATGTGCCGTGGGGCAGCGACACCGTCCGCCGATCCGGGCTGGAAGCATTCATGATGCTCCAGGAATATGCCCGGGAGCATGTCTTGACTTGCCTGATCCCGGCCTTTTTCATTGCGGGGGCCATCGCGGTTTTTGTCTCACAGGCATCGGTGTTGAAATATTTTGGCGCCGCCGCAAGAAAGCTCTTGTCCTATTCGGTCGCCTCTGTTTCCGGTACGGTCCTGGCGGTCTGTTCCTGTACGGTCCTGCCCCTTTTTGCCGGGATCTATTCCCGGGGCGCGGGCATTGGGCCGGCAACGGCCTTCCTCTATTCCGGTCCGGCCGTGAATGTCCTGGCCATCGTCCTGACGGCCAGAATATTGGGTTGGGAACTGGGCGTGGCGCGCGCTATCGGAGCGGTCCTGTTTGCCATCATAACCGGGCTTTTGATGGCCTTTTTCTTTCGCAAAGACGATGCCGCCCGGGCATCGGGTCAGATCTATCTCCCTGATGAGGAAGAGAGGCGGAGGAGCCTCTTACAGGAAGGCCTTTTCATGCTCACCATGGTGCTGATTTTGATCTTCGCGGCCTTTGCAAAACCGACTCCCGGTTCAGCGGGCATCTGGCCTGCGATTTTTGCTGTCAAGTGGTATATCACGGGGGGCCTTGCGGCGGTGCTCGTTTTGATGCTCAAGATCTGGTTTCGAAAGGATGAAAGGCTCAACTGGGTGCAATCCACCTGGGGATTTATGAAGCAAATCTTTCCGTTATTGGCGGCAGGGGTTCTTGTGGCCGGCTTTATGCTGGGACGGCCGGGTCATCCGGGGCTGATCCCTCCTCACTATATCCAAAGCCTTGTGGGGGGGAATTCCATGTGGGCCAATCTGTTTGCAGCTATGTCAGGGGCCCTCATGTATTTTGCAACGCTTACCGAGGTGCCTATCCTTCAGGGACTCTTGGGAGCCGGTATGGGGAAGGGGCCTGCGCTCTCGCTTCTCCTGGCGGGCCCTGCCCTCTCTCTACCAAACATGCTGGTCATCGGTGGGGTCATGGGGATCAAAAAGACGGCTACGTTTTGCATCATCATCGTGTTTCTGTCCACCATTGCCGGAATGTCCTATGGCTGGATTGCCGGATAAGGGAGGTCTCTGATGTCGCAAGATGATATGACTCAAATCAGGATTGAAAAGCACGTTGTCGGCATTATGGGCCTGAAAAGCGTTCTGGAAGAGATGGCAGAAGGGTTTGATGAAAAACCTGACGATGAAATACAGGGTGAACTCCTGAAACGGTTGAGCAAGAAAAACTACATTCCCAGTCCAGCCAAAGATAATTATGGCAGGGCCTTTTTACGGGAATTCAAGAAATTCCTGGGGAAGCCCTATGAGGGTGAGGCAGCAGCGGGTTTAACGATTAAGGTTCTGGGGCAGGGCTGCGTCCAGTGTGACAGGCTTGAGAAGGAGCTTATGGAGGTTATGAGTGAATTGAATCTAGTGGCAGATCTTGAGCATGTCAGAGACATTAAAGAGATCGGGAGATATGGTGTCATGGGGATGCCCGCCCTGATTATCAACGGCACTGTCAAGTGCGTGGGAAAAGTCCCGAGCCGGAACCAGCTTACAGCTTGGCTCACGAAAGCTGAAGGCCAGAGACCCGGGGTTGGTTAGGGGTGGAACGGGACCATAAACAATAATGAATGACAGATGACAAAAAAGGAGAGGGAACCTTATGGAGATCAAAGTACTGGGACCTGGATGTCCCAAATGTCACCAGACTGAAAAAATTGTCAAAGAGGTGGTGGCTGAAACGGGCGTCGATGCCCAGGTGGAAAAGGTGACCGACGTCACGGAAATTGCCAAGTCGGGTGTCTTCATGACGCCGGCCGTAATGGTCGATGGAGAAGTCAAGAGCGTGGGTAAGATTCCGCCCAAAGATGACATCAGGAGCTGGATAGAGAAGTGAACCAATTTGTCAAGGAGGAGAGGCGATGAATCAAGAATGCTGTGCCTCAAACAGGCCTGTTATGATGCTGACCTGCTCCGGGGCGTCGAATGTGGGTCAGCTTTCCAATCATGCAGCGGTGGAACTGACCCGGGAGGGGTTTGGTAAGATGTTCTGCCTGGCCGGCATCGGTGGCCATCTCGATGGTTTTGTGCAATCGGCAAAAGATGTGCCTCAGATGGTGGCCATCGATGGGTGCGAAACCGGCTGTGCAAAGGCCACCCTCGAGCATGCTGAAGTCCCCCTAAAGAACTATATTGTTTTGACCGAACTGGGGATCGAAAAGACCCACGATTTTGATCTGAAAAGGGAAGAACTTGAGAGGGTCAAAGAGGCGGTGAAGGGGGTCTGCTTTGAAAACCCGCTTTTAATACCGGCCGTTGATCAGGACTCAGTTAACTGCTGCACCTGACCGGTTTAGGCAATCAATTTTCAAGTTCTGATAAGGAACAGATGTTATTAAGAGGGAAGCGAAGGGACGCTATGGGAGTGTGGAAAAACAGGACTTTGCTGGTCGGTATACTGGGTGTTTTGCTCCTTTGCCATATGGATCGAGAGGCCGGGGCGAGTAGTTTCAAAGATGTGCCTCCCCAGGGCATGGTTACCATGGTCGACCTGGGCGCCAAGGCCTGCATACCGTGTAAAATGATGGCCCCTATCCTCGAAAAACTGGAGAAGTCTTACAGGGGAAAAGCCGCCATTATTTTTATTGATGTGTGGAAACATCGGGATCAGGCAAAAAGATTCGGCATACGGGCGATTCCCACACAGATTTTTTATGATAA
>JABMQV010000261.1 GCA_013203065.1 Desulfobacteraceae bacterium
ATCGCCTCCAAGGGCAGGGTACTCGTTCTTCAAGGTATTGAATCCATGGGGACAGAGGCAGACGATTTTTTTGACATGATACTTGTCAAAGGAGGCTATGTTTTTCCGGGCAAGTTCGAGGAAGCGCTCCTCATCCCCGAGCCTCCTCGCACTATCTCCGCAGCAGAGTTCCTCCTTACCCAGGATCCCGAAATTCACCTGCCCTGCCTTTAGGATTCTTACCAATGCACGGGTCGTCTCCCCGTACCTTGGATGAAATGCACCCGAACATCCTACCCATAAGAGGATCTCCGCGTTCAGACCTTTTTCTGATATGTGGGGCACACCCTGATTTAGTGCCCAGTCTTCTTTGTGGGCTAACCCCCTGCCATTAACGTCTCCGTAAATCTCCAGGTCCCGGATCATCGGCCTCGCCTCTTGGGGAAGCATGCCTCTGCCCATGACCTGAAATCTTCTCATATCAATGAGCTTATCCATCGGCTCCACATAGACCGGACACTGTTCCACGCAGGCCATGCAGGTGGTACAGGCCCACATCTCATCGCCCGTAATGGCATTCTCCAAGAGTTGCGGGGTTGGGTTCTCCATCTGTTTCCGAATCTCCCGGATCACCTTGCGCGGGGAAAGGGGTTTTCCGGATATAAACGCCGGGCAGTTCTCCTCGCACCGGCCGCACGAAACACAGGCATGGGCATCAAGGAGTTGCTTCCACGTAAGGTCTTCCACACCCCTCGCCCCGACAGGCCCCTTTTCCAGGGCCACCTGCCTCAACTGGCCCCGGGGGGCTCTTTTCCTGTAATACACGTTTAAGGGACCGGTGACCAAATGGCGCATAAACGTAAAGGGGAGGGTACAAAGAAAAAGGAGAACCGCAAAAAAATGAACCCGGACCATCAACTGCATGAGGAGGGGCGATGACGGTAGGAACGCTGCAAAAACCCATCCTGCCGGTGTGGGCCAACGAACGGCCGGCTCAGTGATGGTTAGGCGTGTTCCTTCGACAAAAAATCCGCTTAAAACAATAATAAGGAGGAGGACAGCAGGAAAAACAACCCTCCCGGGCGCTTCCGGGCCCTTGATTCGGAGCCGCCTTATCAGAAAAAAAACTATCCCCGCCAACACCGCAATCCCCAGTATATCGCCGGCAAAGGACAAAACCCTGGCAAACATCAACGGCATGGTAAAAGCGAATTGGGACAGGATACCCACAATCAAAGGGAAGAGAACCCCCCAGAACAACAAGATATGGGCAATCCCCGCCGGCCTGTTTTTTAAGATTTTTTTGTGCCCAAAGAGGTATCCCAAAAGCCCCTTCCAGTCTCCGGGCCGGTCCTCATCCTGTCCCGCCCGCCAGGACCCCCGGAGCCTTGAAAGGCCGGCAACCAGAACGATGATGGCAATTCCTATTAGTAATGGATCAAAAGAGGTCAACAACGGCCTATTTCCTCAGCTTTCGGGTCTTCTGTGAAACTCTCCGGACATAAAATCTGTATCCGCCCAGCAACAAAATGATGGCGATCGCATAAACCACGAGAACGATAGGTGATGAGGGGCGGTTCCTGGATTCCCCGGTCGGATGAATCGTACCCAATAAAGGGGTTTGCCCGTTTTGCGCAATATGGCATTTATAACATTCCTCATGGTTGAGGGGCATTTTCTCTCCATGGGCCCCTTGACCCTGATGGCAGCCAAGACAATTCTCTTCGTCATATTCGAAACCAAAATCCTGCTTGCCGTGGGACCTTATCTGAACCGATGAGAGCCGTGAGAACCACCCGGCTTCGCCTGATTGTGCAGGATGGCACGACCCGCAGGTCTGTTTGAGGTTATCAGGGTGGACGGATGACGTCTCATGGTCCTTTTGCATGACGGCATGTCTGGTGTGGCATGAATAACACTCGGGACGGGACTCAGCTTCGGATCTCAATCCGTGCCTGTTCTCCTGCTCGTGACATTCACCACAATCCACCCTGCCGGATCCTTTGGTGGTTATATGGCCTTCATCAATAACGCCGCCATGACAGTCCAGACACGTTATCTCTTTGGCGTGGACCGACACCGCATACTCGTCCGACGAGATCTGGCGGGTGCTTTCCCCGGACCCTTTCTTGTGGCATCTGACACAATCCTCGGGCGTGTAAGCCCAGGCATTATGAACCGTAAGAAAAACGAGGAATCCCAGAGAATAGCGGAGGAATCTTTTCACGGAACTATGTGGACCCTTCTGTCAATTGAATATTGACGATTGACTATTGAAAATTTGCGACCTGTGCGGTTAGTCATGACAGGGCAGCTTTGATATCAGGTTGTTTTCACCGCGGAGACGCAAAGGACGCAAAGTCATTTTTTGTTTTCTTTGCCGTTGAGAGGACGGCAAAGAAAAAAGAGCACTTTCCCTAAAATAAATTAGCATGTTAAGTAAATTGCATAGCTTGTTGCCCTGACAAAACCACATAGATCAAAAAATCAGTTCTTATTGTTTTCCGGCCTCTCACCGGAAAACAATAAAAATATAAACCTTTGCGACTTTGCCTGCCCAATGAAATCTCTGTTGCACTTATTTCATCGGGGCGGTGAAAAAAGTTCGGTGAAAGCTACGTTAATAATTAGTTTTTCGATGATTCATCTTCCGTTTTGGGTTGAAAT
>JABMQV010000028.1 GCA_013203065.1 Desulfobacteraceae bacterium
CTTTCGCAGTGTCTGATATTTGGGGTTTTCTCCCATGAACCCTTATTGGCTTCTCCGTGCTTTCGGCAAAACCCCAAATATCAGACACCATGGGACTACAAGTTTAGAGAGCGCCGGAAAGAAATGGCCAAACCACACGGTACCCGGGTTTATTGAGAACTTACCTGATTTGCGCTAAATTCGTGAATTTATTGAGAAGTCCCCAAGAAATCAGGCATGGGGCTAATCAATCCTGTGCCTGAGAATGGCACCCTTATCCGCCGATTCGGCCAGGCGTGCATAAAGGGCCAGGTAGCCGCTCCTGACTCTCGGTGGTGGAGGTTGCCATTTACGCAACCTTGCCTCGATCTCCTTTTGAGGGAGCTGGAGGTGGATGTTGCGGTTGGGGATGTCTATAGTGATCTGGTCTCCGTCCCTGACAGCAGCAATGGGCCCGCCTTCGGCCGCCTCCGGCGAGATGTGACCCACAAAGCAGCCATTGTTGGTGCCGGAAAAACGGCCGTCCGTGATCAGGGCCGTCTTTAATGCCAACCCTCTCCCATAGAGGAGCTTCATGGCCGTGGCCATCTCCGGCATGCCAGGACCGCCCTTGGGACCTTCATAGCGAATCACCACAACATCACCGGCCTCAACCCGGCCTTCCAGAACGGCCTGGTTAGCCTCCTCCTCTGAGTCAAAGCAGCGGGCCGTGCCCGTGAAGGTGTGCATTTCCGGGTCGATAGCGGCAGGTTTTGCTACGGCCGTGTCGGGTGCCAGGTTGCCCCGCAAGATGGCCAGTCCGCCCTGCCTGCTCCAGGGATCTGACAGGGTCCTGATAATACTTGAATCCCGCGTCCTGGCCCCCTCTACGTTCTCAGCCACGGTCCGCCCGGAAACGGTCAAGACGTCCCCATGCAAGAGGGGCAGGAGTTCCTTCATCACGGCCGGTATGCCCCCGGCCTTGTGGAAATCGGGTACGTTTGGTGCGGCGGCCGGATATATCCTGGCCACATGGGGAGTCGTCCGGGACAGCTCGTCAAAGAGATCCATGCCTACTTCAACTTCGACCTCATACCCTATGGCCGGCAGGTGCAAGGCGACATTGGTTGAACCGCCGATGGCCATCATGACACGAATGGCGTTTTCAATGGCTTTCCGGTCGATGATTTGTCTGGCGGTGAGGCCTTCTCCAACCATCTCGACGATTCGGCGCCCGGAGCTTTGAGCCGCCCTAAGACGATCGGCGTGGGTAGCCGGGATGGTAGCCGTGCCCGGCAGACTCAAACCGATTGCCTCGGCGATGCAGCACATGGAATTGGCTGTTCCCAGAAAAGAGCACGATCCGCAGGACGGCATGACGCGGTCTTGCAGTGTGTCAAAGGTCTCTTTATCCAGCAAGCCGGCCTTGACCATACCCATTGCTTCGCCGATAGAGGTGATGTCCGAGGCGCGACCGTCGAACTCACAGCCACCCTCGGCAGGGCCTCCGACCACCATGATTGCCGGGAGGTCAACACGACCGGCAGCCATAAGTAGGCCTGGGACGATCTTGTCACAGGAGCCCAAAAGGACCAGACCCTCCAGCCGATGGGCCTGGGCCATGGTTTCAACACAGTTCGCGATCAGGTCACGAGAAGGCAGGATATAACGCATTCCCTGGTGGCCGTTGGCGAGGCCGTCGCAGCCAGCGATGACACCGAACTCAACCGGCGTGCCTCCAGCCTGGTAAATGCCCTGTTTGACATACTCCGAAACCTGCTTCAAATTGTAGTGACCCGGAACAATGGTGTTCCATGAATTGGCCACCCCGATTAGTGGACGAT
The DNA here is from genome assembly GCA_013203065.1 of Desulfobacteraceae bacterium. The sequence continues at coordinate 1,803 of JABMQV010000028.1, forward strand.
CCAAGTCATAATCGCTGTAACCCATGGATCTGTATAATGCCCGGACAATGGCACGCCTTGGGCCCTGGGTATTCGTTTTGCTGCTTAAACTCATTTAAAAATACCTCCTCTCTTAGTTTCCTCAACAGGAAACGGATGTCCCCCTGACCTGACGTCAAAGGCTGTGAAAGACGTTATAGGATTGAAGATTTGCTGATATAATCAAATATTTTTAAGAGGCTTTTCCTGACCTGACTCTGGTCAGTTTTTGATAAATGACCTATTTTTCGGAGAATAAACCTATTATCAAGCGTAAACAATTTCATTCTTACAACAGATGGTGCAACCAAACCAGATGATTTCCTGCTTTTAATAACAACATCTAATGGCCAAGGATCGTTCTTTTGGCTCGTAATCATCGCCAATATAGTATGTTCTATAATATTCCCAAAATCTGTTGCTTGCGATAATACAAGAGCAGGTCTCCTTTTTGTCCTTTCAGAATCTGTAAACGGGAATGGTACAACGACGACATCAAATGGTTCATAAATCATTGTACGCTTCCTCATCATTTTGCGATTCCCATTCACTAAGTGTGGGGACAAGGGCTGAACTAAACTCAAGATCAAACGGTCTTGCTTTTCTTAGTTTCACTATTTCTTTCTCAATCTCGAAAGCGATTACATCGCCGGCATTGAGCTTTAGTTTTTTTCTTACAATTGCCGGTACAGTTGCTTGATACTTCTTTGTAAGTTTGCTTGTGGCTGTATGCATTCTTGTCTCCTGATCAAGTATTAATGTAATACGGTAATACTATCATGACCAGTAATATTTTGCAAGCACTATCTGACGACAGAAAATCCAACATGCAAATCCTCGTGCCAAGGTAAATCCGAGACCTTGGGATTCTATATATATGTAGATGAAATTGGTTATTGTTACCCTGTGGGTGATCACAGTAAGTGAAAGTCCCACCTGACCAAAGCCTAGCCAGCAGGTCAGTAGTGAAGTCCGAGGGCAAAACCAGCAATGGGAGTCCGAAGCCGGACGGGATCAAGGGTGTAGGCTCTGTATTGAACTCCGAAA
>JABMQV010000262.1 GCA_013203065.1 Desulfobacteraceae bacterium
CCTTGCCAGTATTTTTCTTTCAACGTCTTCTTATCAATCTTCCCCGATCCGGTCTTTGGCAATACTTCTACGAAGTCCACAGATTTGGGGGCCTTATAATGAGCGATGTGCTCCTTGCAGAAAAAGATCAGTTCTTCTTCTGAAGCAGACGCCTCTTCTTTCAATACACAGACGGCCTTTACGGCTTCTCCCCATTTGTGGTGCGGAACGCCCAAAACTGCGGCCTCCTTTATACCTGGATGCATATAAAACACATTTTCCACTTCGAGGGAAGACACATTCTCTCCCCCTGTGACAACCATGTCTTTCTTGCGGTCAACAATACCCAAATATCCTTCTCTATCGATGGTGGCCAAATCGCCTGTAAAAAGCCACCCGTTTTTAAAGGCCCGTGCGTTCTCCTCGGGGAGTCTCCAGTAACCCGGTGTAATAATGTCTCCTTTGACGATAATCTCCCCCACCTGTTTTCCGTCGGGTTTAACATCCTGATCTTGTTCATCCACCACCCGGATTTTCACCCCGAGAAAAGGTCGCCCGATTTTGGCCCTATACGCTACCTGCTCCTCCTGCGGTAAACGTTTCAAATTCTCCTTTAAACGGCTGATTGTCAAAAAATGCGTTGTCTCGGTCATCCCGTAGTTTTGAATGTATTCACATTTGAAGGTGGCCATAATCTTTCGGACCAACTCCGGTGCAATCGGTGCGCCACCACTGATCACCAGCCGCAGATGCCCATAGTCATACTGATGGACTTCAGGGGTGTTTAGAAGCATGTTCCACATGGTGGGAACAAGTTTGACCATTGTGATTTTTTCAGACTCTATTATTGCCGGAACTTGTTCTGGTATGAATTTATCTACTATGATGTGCCTCCCACCAGCCCAGGTTATGGCCCATGTGTTACACGCATCTGCTATATGAAAAAGCGGTGCCCCGTGGAGCCAAACATCGTTGTCAGTAACCTGGTACTCATACAAGGTCCCCAACGCATGGGTCGTCATGTTTTTGTGGGTCATGATGACCCCCTTTGGGCGGCCTGTTGAACCCGAGGTGTAATAAATCTGAGCGATATCCTCGGGATCAATATCCTTTTCTTCATACCCCGGGTGTTTGGCTGAATCCAAAAATTGCTCGTAGGTGATTTCGTTTTTTCCGGGGCTGAAATCGGATGGTGCCCTTGACCAGATGATTCGCTCCAGACTTCTTGTTTCGTCCCCCATGGCCAAGGTTTTTTCCCGAAGCTGGTGCTGGCAAATCAGCACTCCGGCCTGGGAGTCTTTGATCATAAATGCCAGTTCCGCTGGGGAAAGTCTCGTATTCAATGGAACAAGCACCGCCCCGATCTGAGCCGTTGCGTAATAAAGTTCCAGGAAGACATGGCAGTTTGAGTGCAAAATTGCCACTCTGTCTCCTTTACGGATACTGGCCTCGTGCAGTGCAGAAGCCAAAGAATCAACACGTTTCTTGAACTGTCCATAGGTAAAACTATTCCCGGAGCAAACGATGGCCTTTTTGTTGGGGTAAAGCTTGACCGTATTGTAAATGGTATCTGGTATAATCATTTACCGTTATTTCCTTGTCATTCCAAATAAACGGCTAATTTTCTTTACGGATTACTCCTCTGGAGATAGTGATGATGGCTAGAATAGTGAGGATAAAAAATCCAATGGCGATGGGGCTTTCAAAAAAAATGAGTGGACTGCCGCCTGAGAGCGCCAGTGACCGCCGCAATCCTCTTTCCAGCATTGGTGCAAGTACAAAAGCGATGAGGAACGGGATCGCCGACATTTCAAAGAGCGTCATCACGTATCCCACTATCCCGAAAATGATCATCGTTAGTATGTCGAACACGCTATTATTGATGGAATAGCTGCCAAAAACGCACAGGACAACGATGCTCGGAAAGATTATGGACGTGGGAATGCTTGTTGCGACCTTCTCGGCATAACGAATAAACAGTAGGCCCACCAGCCGCAATGCCACATCACACATGATCAGGGCGCAAAAAAGACCAAAGATCAGGTCAATATGATAGATGAAAAGCATAGGCCCCGGTGCCAGGTCAAAGATCATAAAAGCCCCAAGCATGACGGCCGTAATGACGTCTCCCGGAATACCCAGAGTCAGCAATGGCACAAGTGTTGAGCCGTTGACGGCGTTATTACCGGCTTCCGCTGCCGCGACCCCCTCTAAAGAGCCGTTCCCAAACTCCTCTGGATGTTTCGATTTGCGCTTGGCCCGTTCGTAGCTGACAAAGGCCGAAGGTGTAGCCCCTAGCCCCGGGATAATGCCCAGGATGAGGCCGACGAAGCCACCCCTCACCATGTGCCGAAAAGAACCCTTGAACTCCGCCCAGGTCAAACGGCTGTCGTTCGGGTCCGAGGACTCCACAACGGTGATCCGTGCCTGGCCTTTCATCTCTTTTGATCTGTTAAGTTGAAGTAAGATCTCTGGAACTGCAAAGAGGCCAATCAGAAGCGGGATAAAACTAAAACCCTTTAACATCTCCAGCGATCCGAAATCAAACCGGCCCGACGCTTCAAAGGGGTCCATTCCTACTGTTGCCACAAGGAAGCCCAAGGCACCCGCGATGAGCCCTTTGATCATTGATTGTCCGGCCACACCTCCGATTATGGTAACGGCGAATAGGATCAAGGCAAAATATTCAGGAGAGCCGAAATATAGCGCGAGGTTGCCCAGGAGCGGGCAAACCAGGATCACCACGATGGTGCTTGTAAGATCCCCAACGCAGGAGGACCAATTGGCCATCTTTAGAGCCTTGCCGGCCTTGCCCTTCTGTGACAGTTTAAATCCATCCAGAGCCGTGCATGCCGCAGCAGGAGTCCCCGGTGTATTCAGGACAATGGCGGAGATCGATCCACCATAAATGGCCCCCACGTAAACGGCGAGAAGCAGGGAAATGGCCGTCAATGGCTCCATGCTAAAAGTGAAAGGCAGCGTCAGAGCCACGGCCATCGTGATGGTCATGCCGGGTACGGCCCCGCAAAAGGTGCCGATCGCCACGCCCCCAAAGACGGCCAAGATGTTTCTAAAAGTAAAAAAATAGTTTATGCCTTGCAAAAAATGCGCAAAATAAGTGCTAAAGTAATTGCTTACAGCGTCCCAGATTGTCAGAAAAATATCCATAAATGACCCCGGTTACGAAAAAAAACTCGGCATTGGTTATCACCCTTTACCCACAGCTTGAATCAGAACCATCCCTCGAAGAGGACTCCCCTTGGGACGGTAACCTGCGCAATTTTTTCAAAAAAGAGAAAGACCAAAAGGACAAAGGCTATAGAAAAGGGGAGTGCCCAGTACCATTTTTGGAAGCCATAAATCCGCATCAACACAAACAAACTCAATATGCTCATGGGCACCATCCCGATGATTCTTATCCCATAAAAGAAACCGAACAAGATGGCTATGCAGCCAATGGTAATCAAGGTCACACGCTTGTCATCGGCCCGTGTGGAATTGTGGCTTGTCTGGGGGCTGTAATAGAGCAGCAGAATGCTCAGGAAGGCAAGTAGAAATGTAATGGCATAAGGGAAAAAACTCGCTTTAACAGAACCTTGAGATCCCTCCATAGTTTCCACGTGAAAAGGGATCAGCCAGAAGCTGAGTAACAGAGAAAACGCCAGCAAAAATATGCTCAGATAGAAATCTTTGGTTTTAACCCTCTTATTCAGGAATTGCCTCAAAATAGAAACGTTTCCTTGCTTCTTGTCGTTTTCGGCCACTGGACACTCCATCTCGCTATCAGGAAAATTTATAGCCGCTCACGGGACTTTCCAGTTCTCCATAGGCGAGCAACCCCTTCCTTCCGATGACAGGACAGGTCATTGTCCCGGTTCAGGGGGCACTCCCGTTTATCCTATGGATCAGGTTACGATCCCGTGAACGGTTATTCCAACTCTCGACCTTTGCTTGAAAAATAGAAATTTCCAATAAGCTCAAGGTCTTATTTACGGAGCAGGTTCAAATCGGTAAATATTGTACGGTATCGCTTGAATTCCTTGTGTACAAAGGCGTTGAAATCCTTTGAATTTAGGTATCCAGGCATGTCTCCAAGGTTTTTTACCAGTTTCAGCCAGGGTTTGGCTTTGCAGGTTTTTTCAACGGCGGCTTCCCACACCTTGACGATATCATCCGGTAGACCCGGAGGACCCATCACACCTCTCCATCCAACCAAATCGATATTGGGGTAGCCAAGTTCAGTATAGGTGGGAATATTTGGGAATTCCTTGAGCCTTTTGGGAGTGGTCACGGCCAGACCGCGCAACAATCCGCCTTTGAGGGGACTCACGAGTGGGGCTGAGTTGCACTGCATGAAATCTACCTCGCCCTGGACCACGGCCAGGGTTGCCGCGGCGCCCGAATCGTAGTGAACGGCTTTAGCGGCGGTGCTTGGAAGGCCAACTATCTTAAGAATCAGGACCCCTGCCAGATTGTGGATGGTCCCTGAACCCGCCGTGGAGAACTTGTACTTGCCAGGATCAGCCTTCAGGGCCTTGAGCAGATCGTCAAAGGTTTTCCAGGGAGATTTGGCATTGACTACAAGTATATTGGGGTTGATCTGGGTTCGTGCCACAAATGTGAGATCGTCATATTTAAAAGGCAGGGTCGTGTCTCTGGCCGGTGTGATGGCGTTGGCCCCGATTGCAGCCATCATCATCTTGTAGCCATCGGGTTTACATTTTCGAACATAGTCAAAGCAGATGCTTCCACTCGCGCCGGGTTTGTTTACCACCACCACGGGTTGACCCAAGTAATCCACGACAACGCTGCTCAGAATCCGGGCCGCCAGATCGGTTGCTCCACCGGGCCCGTAAGGAACATACATTTTAATCGGTTTTGTCGGATATTTTGTTTCTCCACACAGTGCGTTTCCAGAGGAAAATAGGATAACGAAGGCCAGAATGATACCAAGAGCTGATAAGCCAAGTAACCGCTTGCTTTTCATAGGAACCTCCTTTTTGTCGGAAAAAAGATAAAAGGTTTCAACAATTAACTACTGACAGGTCCACGAACTCCATAAATCCTAGTTACATCTCACCTCCTTTCTCAGAAAGAACTCAGGGGCTACGCCTAAATTGGAATGATGGAACAGTGGAATATTGGAATAATGGGTCTTAATGAAAAATAATACAGAGTCAATTCCTCTGATTTCAATAACATTGTTAAACCCAGGCTTCCACTATTCCAGCATTCCATCATTCCATGTGGCGGGTACAAAAAAATCGCCACAAAAATCATCTAACTTCAATAGATTGTACAATTTCCGCGACGTATGATTAAGGTCCACTGATTATGCCTTTTTTCTCGAGCTCTTTGATCGCTTCCATGGACAAACCCTTTTCCATGAGGACCTCCTTTGTATGCTCTCCAAGCA
>JABMQV010000263.1 GCA_013203065.1 Desulfobacteraceae bacterium
ATATACTGGGCGCCCACATTGGAGTTGTTGGATTTAACAGCCTCCACGATGTCGTGCAGCGTCAAATTAAATCTCAAAAGATCCAGGGGTCTGACCAGGACCTGGAACTGTTTCACCTCCCCACCAAGGGAGAGGACCTCAGTGACCCCGGGCACGGTCTGGAGGTTGAATTTGATCAGCCAGTCCTGTATCTGCCGCATCTCCTCAGGTGTACGCTTGCCGCTCTCATCCTCTACAAAGTAAAAGAGGATCTGACCAAGACCTGTTGAAATGGGACCCATCTCCGGCTCCCCAAACCCTTCGGGGATCTCTTCCCTTGCCAGTTGAAGCCGTTCATTGACCAGTTGCCGGGCAAAGTAGATATCGGTCCCGTCCTTAAAATAGACATTCACCACTGACAAGCCGAAGTTGGAAACCGATCGGATCTCTTTGAGATCGGGAAGGCCGTTCATGACCACTTCAACCGGATAGGTGACATATTTTTCAACCTCCTCAGGCGCTAATCCCTCTGTTTCCGTAAAAACCTGTACCAGCGTTGGGGTTACATCGGGAAAGGCATCAACCGGCAGCTGGAGATAACTGTAGTATCCGCCGGCCAGGATCATTACGCCCAGGGCCAATATCAGCAGACGGCTTTTCAAAACAAATTGAATAATCTTTTGCATAGCTCTTTCCTAACCTAAGGGGTGGGTAATCGATTAATGCCCATGTCCGTCACCGAAAGACTCCTTGGACAATTGGGCTTTCAGAGTAAAGGCCCCTTTACTGACGTATTTCTGGCCCGACAATAATCCTGAAGTGATTTCAACATACCGGCCATTACTCATTCCCAGGGTGACAGGTTCAGGGGAAAAACCATTCGCTTTTTCTACAAACACATATGGCTTATCCTCCATTTTCTGTAAGGCCTCTTTTGGGACCCCAACGGGGACCTCAATGGTATCGATCGCAATCTTCGCTGTGACAAAGAGGCCGGGACGCCATTGCCTGCTGGGGTTTGGGAGGACCACGCGTGCAAGGGCCGTGCGGGTTTTTTGGCCGAGCAGGGGGCCAACATAGGTGATCGTTCCCGCAGTGTCGGGTATCCCCCGGCCGGCAGAAATAATAACGGGAAGACCTTTCCTGATAAAGGGCAGGTCTTTCTGGTAAACGCTGATATCCACCCAGACTGAGTTCATGTCTGCCACTATGTAGGCCCTGGCATCATCCCTGAGCACCTCACCTAACACGATGTGTTTTTCAATCACCACGCCATCGAAGGGGGACACGATTTCATAACGGGTAAAAGAGGCATCAGGCTGCTTTAGCAGTTTTTTAACCGAGGCCTCCGAAAACCCTAACGCATGGAGTTTCTGTTCTGCTGAACGAAGGTTGATCTTGGCTTCAGCAAAGGCCTGTTTGGCCTCAAGGAAATCCTGCTCTGAGGAAATTTTCCCTTTCCAGAGCCCCTCTTCCCGCACGAAATTTGCCCTGGCCAGCGAGATACGTTCACGGGCAGCCAGGAACTCGGCCTTTGCGTCTGCGAGTTCACGGCTTTCCAGTATGGCCATTACTTCACCTTTTCGAACGTGGTCCCCTAACACCTTTCGAACCTGGCGGACTATACCTGGAACACGAGGAACCACGTGGGCAAGGCGGTCGGCATTGAGTACCACCTGGCCAGGCAGGTTGGTGTAGGTCTGGATCTTCACCGGGCCTGCCTCTGCAACCTCAACACCGAACTCTGTCATTTCCTTCTTGCTGATTTGGATAATCCTTTCTGACTCGTGCTCGTCGTCTTCATGCTCGGACACATTATCAGCCTTGTTTTCGATAACGCCCCCATGGCTTGTTTGCTCCTGTTCAAACTGAGCATTTCTTTTGATTTCGGCAGTCGGCTGGATCTGTTTGTAAAACAGCGCGGCCGCGATAATGCCGGCCAGGGCCAGGGTAAATCCAAATATCCATCGTTTAGTCTTCATAAGAGACACTCCTGATAAATTTTTTGGAGGTTTGTACGGCAGCATCAAAGTTGGTCCCAATCAACCGTTCCACCTCCGCGATTCCTTTGTGATAAACGCCCAGGGCCTCAATATATTGCCCCTTGGCTTCAAACAGGGTACGTTGGGCATCCAAGAGGGACAGATAGTTAAATTTTCCCTGACGATAGCCCTCTCTCAGGGCATTGAATGCCTCTTTGGCCCCGGGCAACACCTGTTTTTTCAGACCCAACGCTTCGGAATAGGCACTGGTAAGAGATCGGTATGCTTCTGCAAGGTTCCAAAAGACACTGACCTTTGCGGCCTGGTGCTCCTCTCGGGCCTTGGAGACCCTTTCTCTGGCGTTTGAGATCCCGCCCTGGTTGCGGTCGAAGATTGGAATGGGAATTGAAATGGAAAACACCAAGGCAGTTTCGCTCAGTTCACTGTAATGTTTTCCCCCTAAGCTTACTGTGGGGTCTGGAATCTTTTTGGCATGCGCTAACGCCAGGTTCGCATTCCTTTGCTCCATCTCTGTGGTCCAGCGGGCTATATCCGGATTCCGGGAAATCAGGCCCTCCAACTCCCCCATGGAGGGAACCGGCGCCAGCACATCCAACCGGCCTTTCACTTGATCAAAGAGGGCGGTTTTGGCTCCCCAGGTGGTGGCAAGCTGCTTGCGCGAGCCTTCCAATTGCCGCTTGGCCTGTTCGAGAGCGATCTGATTTGCAGAAAAAGCCACTCTGGCCCTCGTTTCTTCTATGGGTGAAACCTTTCCAGCCTTCACCCGGGTTGACACGGTTTGGAGCACCTTATCCGCAAGATCAACCATCTCCTTTCTCAAGGCTACCCTTTCCTGATCCGAAAGGACGTCAATAAAGGCCTTTGTCACCTTGGTTAACACATCAGCGCGTTTGCTTTTGTAATCCCACCCGGCCAGGTCCCGGTCAAGAGATGCAATCATTTTCCGTTTAGAGCGTTTTCCTCCCAACTCAATCAGTTGGCTCAGGCGAACAGTTGTTTCACTCAGATCCAAACCGCGATGGGTTCCAGACCCCCCAAAGTCTTCCATTTCAACCTGGAATTCCGGATTGGGTAATAGCCCGGCCTGCAGTATTTGGGCTTCTTGAGCGCGTATTTCAATAGAAAAGGCCATCAAGTCAGGGTTCCGGACGAGAGCCGCTGATATGGCGTCTTTCAGGGCAATAACACCCCTGAGTTTCCCAGCCTTCAACCTTGCTTCATCAAATGCGATTTCTATCTCTGAATTTTCTTTCAGGAGTTGCTCGTTTGCTCCAGCTCTATCAACGTTGATCCCGAACCAGAGAGCGAACCACAGCGTTATGACGACCCCGGCTGCGAAGGGGACATGTTTAAAATGCATGGACAACCTCCAGGATTAGATGATTATCGTTATTATCCCAACAATAAAGGGGATGGCAGAACGGCTACATGGGAATGACAGACGGATCAGTAAGGGTTCAGATTATGAGAATCGTGGTCTGGAGACAGGTAAGGGTTGAAGAGCCAAGCGAGGCTGTTATTGCTGAAAACGTCTGACGAGATGTGTTAGGATCAGGGTTAAAAATTACAGCATTTTGGTAGGATATGCCGGTTTTAGCTTCATAAAAGGATTGTAGATCTGTGGATATATGTTGGGCCGAAAAGGTCGCTGAGACAGGGATGTCAAAGCATGAACCGTAGGAAGTCCCTTTCAGGCCCGCATGGAGAATTGTAAAATCATCCGCCTGATCGAATTTGGAGGCGAGATCAAGAATTGGATGATGTGAGCTGTAATGGACAGGTTCTACCGCAGCATGGTCATTTCCCGCCACACAGAGCACGACCCCCGACAGCAATCCCTGTCCAAAAAGATTGTAGAACATTAGAAGGACAATAAAGGTTATGAAGATCCTTTTTCTTAACAATTCAATTCCCCTCGAATAATTTTTCCAATTATAAAACAACACCCAGCTCAAGTAAAGGCCTATCCCCTCTTGGCCACACGCAGCCCATTTGCCACAGCCAATAGCTCCGATGCCTCATGAAGGAAAACCGCAGCGGCGATGGTTATGGCCCCGATAAGAGCCATAGGGATCAGGGTAACGAGAACGACCAGGGAAAAGACAATATTTTGACTGCTTATGCCTCTTGCCCTCTTGCCAAGATGGATGACATAAGGCACCCTGGTGAGATCATCTGCCATGAGGGCGGTATCGGCCGCCTCTATGGCGGCATCCGTCCCCCCAGTTCCCATGGCTATGCCCACAGTAGCCGTGGCAAGGGCCGGGGCGTCGTTGATGCCGTCCCCTACCATGGCGACAGCTCCGTATGTGCTTTCCAGCGCCTTTATTGCTTTGATCTTATCCTGTGGTTTGAGGTTAGCCCTTACATCATCTATGCCCAGTTCACCGGCAATGGCCAGGGCCGTCACTTTGCTGTCCCCGGTGAGCATTACGACCTTGACTCCCATATCCTGCAGTTTCCGCACAACCTCTTTTGCCTGCGGCCTTACCTCATCTTGGATCGCAATGATCCCATAGATTTCTTCATTGGTCCCCACGAGGATAACTGTTTTGCCTTCATTCCTCAGTTTTTCTATTTGGGGGATGGGCTGGGCCTCCTTAGCGAGCCTGGTGAACAAATCTGGTTTCCCCACATAGATGGTTTTATCTCCCACTTTTGCCTTAGCTCCATCGCCCGTGATGGCGGTGAAATCCGTAACTTCTGAAGCTCGTATTCCGGCTTCTTCGGCCTTTCGGACAATGGCTGCCGCCAACGGATGTTCAGAATTTTTCTCCACGCTATATGCTAAACGCAATATCTCAGATTCATTTGTGCCGAGAACTAAAATATCCGTGACCACCGGCTTGCCCTTGGTCAGGGTCCCGGTTTTATCGAATGCGACGGCCTTGATCTTACCCAGGTTTTCGAGATGAATGCCCCCCTTAATCAGGACACCGGACTTTCCCGCCCTTCCGATCCCCGCCGCAATGGCTACAGGGGTAGACATGACCAGAGCGCATGGCGCTGCCGCCACTAAAAGGACCACGGCCTTCGTGGCCCAATGTGAAATGGATGCCCCACCAAACAGGGCTGGCACAATAATCAGAAGAAAAGCGCTCAAAAGGACCAAGGGTGAATATATTTTTCCGAACTTTTCAATGAACAGTTGAGTCTTCCCTTTTTCTTCCTGGGCCGCCTCGACCAGATAAATCATCTTGGACAGGGTGTTGTCTTTAAAGGCGGCAGTGGTCTTTATCTCCAATGCCCCTTCCTGATTTATGGTTGCCGCAAGGACCCTGTCTCCTTCCATCTTTTCCACCGGGATGGACTCACCGCTCACTGGCGCCTCGTTGATGCTTGAGCGGCCCCGAATGATCACGCCATCCGTGGGAATAGACTCGCCGGGTTTTACCACAAAGACATCTCCCACACTCAACTCCTCAGCAGACAAGGTAATTTCCTGGCCATCCTTCAGGACCCGGGCCTCTTTGGGAGCAAGGTCGAGGAGTTTTCTGATGGAATGTCTGGTTTTTGCGTAGCTGAATTCTTCCAGCCCTTCGGCAACCCCGTAGAGGACGACTAGAAAGGCCGCCTCGTCCCACATGCCCAGGATCGCCGAGCCTACTGTGGCGCCGATCATGAGGATTTCTATTCCGATCTCCCTTTCTTCAATGAGCTTTTCAATCCCCTCTCTCGCCCAGTGGTAACCCCCCAGAAGGATAGCGATGATGTAAACGGGGATTTCCACAAAGTGGCCAATGGCTCCAAGATGGCCCAATAAAAAGGCCGTACCCGTAAGAACACCGGCCGCTAATGCGTTTCGCATGGGTGGATGGCGCCACCATGGTCCTTCGAAACCCTCGATTTTGGCTTCTTCTTTCATTACCATTTCTCCGTTGCGTTGAGATTTGTCGAAACAATCTTCCAGTATGCTTCTACAATATCAGGGCCAAGAAAGCGTATTCTTCATTTTCAGATATTCTGCCTGTCCGAGCTCTCCCCGGGCATAACGCGCCTTCAGTATATCAAGGGAGTCTTCTCGATCCCTTTTGTATCCGGCTTCCCACAATTTAGGAGATCTGAAAAGTTTCATGACCAAGATCACGACAATTAGAATTATCAACGCCCATAGGATAATTGTCAGATCCCCAGAGAAGAACCTCCCGGACCATGGAAAATAATCGCAACCCATGATGAATCCTTATCTGCTGTGATGAAGGAGGGAGCCTTTTCAGCTCCCCCCTAACTCAGGCTACCAGCACGCCCAGCCGCCATAGCCGCTCCCATATTCATAGGGGCACCAGTCACTAAAGCCACTTGTACGAGCCTTCGAGTGCAGCCGGTCATGCATGCCTTCAATTTCCTGTGAGAGCTGATCAATCCGCTTCCGATTAGGATTAGGCTGGGCCGTCAGGGCACTGTATTCACCTTGTTTTGCGGCAAGCTTTTGCCTGAGTGTTGTCGTATCATTGAGGAAATTCTGGTAGGTTCCACCCGTCATACCTGAAGCATATCCACCAGAGTATCCTCCCCTTGAATCTCCCCGATAGCCATCCCACATGCAGGCGAGGGCCATTGAAGCGATAAAACCTAAAGAAACCACCGTAATCAGTACAATTAAAAGCTTTTTCATTATATTTACCTCCCTTGTTTATGGTATTATTCTGAGCAATCTTTCTTGCCCGCTTGACCATATGTAAAGCAATAGGTATGCCAACAAAGGGATAATTCAGATAACCTTTTGAATTTGTTAAGGTAATAATTATTATCATCAATGCTAACCCACATACCCATCCCCTGTAATGCATATTTTTTATACACAGAGCCAAAAAATCTTGTCTTATATGTATACAAAATGCACAAATAGTGGTAGGTTCTTGTCAAAAAACAGGAAGGAAGGGGATTTCCCATGTATCCGGAAAAGAAGGCCACCGTACTTGCTGTTGATGACGATCCCGGCCATCTGGCGACCCTGAAAACCATCATTAAGAGCTGGGGTTACCTGGTGGAAGGAGTGGACGATGGTTCCAAGGCCGTGGAAAAAATCCAAGAAGGTCCCTTTGACCTGGTCCTGATGGATGTCCGCATGGCCGTGATGAGCGGAATAGAGGCACTGAAGAAGATCAAGCAGTATAATCCCGCGATTCCCATTTTGATCATGACAGCCTATTCTTCGGTGGAATCCGCTGTAGAGGCCCTGAAAACCGGAGCGTACGACTATTTAACCAAACCTCTGGATTTTGACGCCCTGAAAATTACTATGGAAAGGGCGCTGGAACATACCGGCCTGAAGGAAGAAAACAAGGCACTCAGAGAAAAGTTGTACTCTGATTTTCAACTGAAAAATATTGTTGGAAAAAGCCAGGCCATGAAGGATCTGATCGAGATGGTAGCTATGATCGCACCATCGGAAGCCACCGTCCTGATCATCGGCGATAGCGGTACAGGCAAGGAATTGGTTGCCAAATCCATCCATCATAACAGCGGACGCAGGGATGGCCCACTGGTTATTATAAACTGCGCCGCCCTGACCGAAACCCTTCTGGAATCCGAACTGTTTGGCCATGAAAAGGGTGCCTTCACAGGTGCCGATAAAAGGCGCGAAGGGCGTTTCATGCGCGCAGACAAGGGGACGATTTTCTTAGATGAAATAGGCGAGATGTCCCCCATGATGCAGGCCAAATTGCTTCGTGTCATTCAGGAGAGAGAAATCCAGAGGGTCGGAAGTGATAAAACAATCAAGGTTGATGTGCGAATCCTGGCAGCGACAAACCGCGATTTACAGAAAGACGTTTCGTCGGGCAAATTCCGGGAAGACCTCTTTTACCGGTTAAACGTAGTTCCCTTGAGGGTCCCTTCTCTCAGGGAGCGTCTGGACGATGTTCCGCTTCTAACACAGCATTTTCTAAACAAATATGCGGCAAAGAATAGAAAAACAGTTAAAGCATTTACTCCACTCGCCATGGATATGTTTTTAAAATATGATTGGCCCGGGAATGTGAGAGAGCTTGAGAACGCGGTGGAAAGGGCCGTAATCCTTTTGCCGGGGGACTACATAACCGAGAAGGAACTGCCACTTAATATTACTCAATCCTACCCCGGCGAGGACCTTTTTCGTGACAACTCTACACTGGTCCCGGAAGATCTGTCGCTTGAAGAAATTGAAAAGAACGCTATCCTAAAGACCCTCGAGACCACCGGAGGAAACAAAAGCGAGACTGCACGAAAGTTAGGGATTAACAGAAGAACCCTGTACTTGAAACTTGAGAAATTTGGCGTGAGGTAGGAGCAACCAAAGCTTTTCATTCAGTATGATAAAGATTCGTTACGCTTTAAGATCCTTCTTTCGAAATTACAGATAGTATGGTCGCCCAGCCCTGGGATTTGAAACTATGCAAGGGGTCCCCACGCTGCTATCAGAAGGAATCGGAAAGATCAGCAACCATTTATTATGTTTATCAAGGCTCAAAAAAGGGATCGAATAGGCACTTATATACCTCCTTGGATGATTATCGGTTCCGTAATTATTCTTTTGGGGGTTGTAGTGGTCCTTGCGGTGCGGAATATTGATCGGGAGAAACGGCATATGTCCCAGATCCTGACAGAAAAAGGGGGGGCACTGATCAAAGCCTTTGAAGCCGGATCACGCACCGGAATGATGAACATGAAATGGGGGGCAAATCAAGTCCAAAGTCTTTTGGAAGCTACGGCAAACCAATCAGGGATACTGTACCTTATTGTAACCGACCGAAACGGCCGAATCCTTGCAGCCAATCGCAGGGCCCTGATCGGAAAAACCTACTTGGACAGGCATGTCATAGCGGGACTTCATCCCGATTCCAGGGCGCAGTGGCGCTTGTCCGACTACGACAAGAGAAGCTCTTTTGAGGTATACCAGCTCTTCCGGGCCTGGAAAACGGGCGAAGAAAGTACAGCTACAGAGGCCATGATGAAGATGTGCAGCCCAGGGGAAAGGGCAGCTCAACGGAACTCGTGGTGGTTTCCATCGATCCGACCCGAGGCTGAAAAAATCATCTTTGTGGGACTTGATATGGAACCATTTGAGGCCGCTCGCCTGGAGGATATGCGGAATACTATCGTCATTTCTCTAATCCTCCTCCTCCTGGGCCTTGGCGGACTGTTTTCCATGTTCCTGGCACATCGATATCGAAGCACGTCTCGTATGCTCCGGGATACGAGTGCCCTGGCCAACGAAGTGGTCAGCAACCTGCCCGTCGGTCTTATGGTTATGGGGAGCGATGGCAAGATCGCCTTTATCAATCGGGCGGCTGAAAAGATAACCGGGATAGAACCCGATGAGGCCCTGGGCAAGGCCCCCGGACAGATCTTCCCGCTTGAAATTTCTACCATCATTGATGACTTTCCAGGTAACAAAACAATTTTAGAGCAGGACCTGGAGTGCACTTTTTCAGGGAAACATACCACTTCCCTTAGTGTGACTGCCTCCCGGATCGTCAATCGTGCTGGAGGCCTCGTAGCCGGCATTTTGATCCTCAGAGACCTGACTGAAGTGCGGAGGCTCCAGGAGGAGGTGCGCCGCAAGGAAAAACTGGCAGCCTTAGGCGGCCTCGCCGCGGGGGTTGCCCATGAAATCAGAAACCCGCTCAGTTCAATCAAAGGGCTTGCCTCATTTTTTGGAAGCAAGTTCCCGGAAGGAAGTGAGGACAGGGAAGCCGCCACCGTCATGATCGGTGAGGTGGACCGTCTGAACCGCACAATCAGCGAGCTTCTGGAGTTTGCCAGGCCATCGGAACTCAAACTGAAACCAACAAATCTCAATCAGCTCTTAGAGCATTCCGTTCGCCTCGTCCGGCAGGACGCTGAAACAAAGGGTATTGAAATCAATCTAACGAACGACGAGCCTCTTCCAGAGGCCCTTTTAGATCCGGATCGCTTTTCCCAGTGTCTGTTGAACCTTTTTTTGAACGCGATTCAGGCGATGGAAGCGGGGGGCAGATTGTCGGTGAAGAGTAGGCCCGGCCCTGAAAAGACTCTCCAGATAGCAGTCGCAGACACGGGAAAGGGGATAGAAAGGCGTGGCATGCAAAAGATCTTTGATCCCTATTTTACCACAAAACCCACGGGTACGGGCCTCGGGCTCGCCATCGTCCACAAGATCGTGGAGGCCCACGAAGGGTGGATAGAAGTCAGAAGCAACCCCGGACAAGGGACTGTGTTCACCATTTCGATCCCGGCTGCCTTCCACGAAGCAATGGATAAAGGGAGCAGGGTCTGAAATCTCATGCCTCGACAGCACGCCCCCAGAAGGAAGCAAAACCGTCCAGATCTGATAGTGTCACGATTCCCTTATGAAATAGTTGCGCATCATTCCCATGTCTTCATGCTCCAGGTTGTGGCAATGGTACAGGAACAATCCTGGATAATCATCAAAATCAACTAAGATTCTTATTTTTTCACCGGGCATAAGCAAAACCGTATCTTTCCATCCTTCATCCACATAGCCTTCATGCATGACTCCCCTGCGCTCAACTACTCGAAACTGCTTCCCATGAAGGTGGATGGGATGGGGCATGTTCATATGCATCATTCCACTATCGGTGTTATGGAATTCCCAAATCTCCTTTGAACCTAATTGAACAATCTCATCATCAGCCACATCCTCCATTTGGAAGGCTTTGATTCTGTCCCGTCCTTCCACCCATCATCATACCACGGCTCATCCGGTTGCCGCTCATCCAGTCACCGCCCATGCCTCCGGTATCGAAAGGAAGGCTTATCAAGGATGTCTCAAAACCGACCGGACTATCGCTGAAATCGGCCCAGATCTCCAACCTTTCCCCGGGGCTTAAAAACGCATACTGACGGTAGACAGGCTTCTCCAACAATCCTCCGTCTGTGCCGATGATGGTCAGGGGACGACCATCCTTCCATGCCAATTTGTATATTCGCGAATTGGAACCATTTAACAGGCGTAAACGATAGGCACAGGTTGATGCAGCCAGGGTAAAATCAGGCATACCGTTAACCATTATCTTGTCACCCAAAAAACCGCTCATCTGCTCCATCATGTGACCTGAGGTATACACGAGCTGATTGTCTCGATTAAACGTTCGGTCCTGTATCACCAGAGGAACATCATATTCATCACCTGGCAACCCCGCGGCGCGTTCTTCTTTATCAGAAACAAGAAAAAGGCCTGCCAGACCTCGATAAACCTGTGGGCCGGTTCTTCCGTGGGGGTGGGGGTGATACCAATAAGTCCCGGCCCTGTTTTTGACTTCAAATTCGTACAAATAGGATTGTCCTTGTGGGATTACATAACGGGGATGACCGTCCATAATTGCGGGAACATGTAGACCATGCCAATGTACAATTGATTTTTCTGGAATTGAATTCGTAAAACGGACCCTTATTTTCTCTCCCTGACGAACTTTTATGATCGGACCAAGGTAGCTACCTGGGATTTCGACCACCCGGGTTTGATCGCCTCTATGCACAATCGCATGGTAACGCCGCACCTGGGTGGGATGTCCGGGAAATATGGCTACTTTGTCAGGTTGGGCCATCAGCGAAATATCGAGGTCAGGGATAAATTCTGTTTCTGTATTTTGCATTGCTGCTGAATAATTTAATAGGGGCCAGAAGCCGCTTGTTATCAAGCCCAGCGTTCCATAACCGGCCAGTTTCAGAAACTGCCTTCTGTTATTCTCGCCTTCAATCCGTAAACCGGAGTTTTGATTTTCCATTGTTGAACTCCCTGTTTGAGCTACTGCAGTAAATCTTTTTTCATGGATTCGAACTCATCACGGGTTATCTCACCTCTGGCATAACGTTCCTCCAGGATATCCATTGCTTTAGAACCTGTGCCAACACCAGATTGGCCTCTGCTGCCCGTGGTTTGAATCAACCATCTGATCAGCAACACTATCCCTGTGATAATCAGGCCCCAGAAAATAATCATAAATATCATACCGAACCATCCCATTCCCCAACTCCCCATCATCCATCGCCCCATGTGCCAGTTAGTGTACCTGTCTGACTGGGCCAACGCAGAGTTTAAGTAGATGTTGCTCAGGACCAATATGGCCAAGGACCACGTCACCGTCTTTTGAAGCCTATTTTTCCAAGTCATGTTATATTCCCTCCAATCGATTTGCCAAAATACTGAATAAGAGCCCTAAAGTTACGGCGAGCAATAACCATTGAGACCAGGGCCATTTCCTACCATGGAACCGTAGCCTCTGTACCCGGAATTCCCATAGTTGCTTCCGTAATAATCTGCATTATCTGAAAGGTTGCCGGAATATCCACCTCTCTGATGCCAACCCGGTCCCCGATCGGTAGACCCCATCATGTGACCGTAGCCACTGCCACAACCGGAAAGAGACAGGGCGAGAATGCCAAAGATCGCCACGACCGCTAGTACCATAATTCCTTTAATTTTTTTGTTCATTTGTATTCTCCCAATATCAATCGATTCATTTTACCCTAAAAACAGGTGCTTTCTAAAATTTCCTCATGTAGAAATGCTAGAGCAAGTGCCATGCCAGACCTCTCCAGAAGCAACTTCGTTATCGGTTAAACAATTGGAATAATATGATATTAAAGATTGATATTTTGTTTAATCAGTAAGGACGGCTAATGATCTATGATTTGATATGTGGTATTATTGCACACCTTCTAACGGATAATTTAGAGCTGGTGGGGTGAAAATAACCAGCCAGTCTAACCATATGACATGAAATAGGGTAAAAAAGGGTTTGGAGAGGAGCAACTTTCTTTTTCAGCATCCTTATGCCAGTTTGTCGGGATCAATCGACACCGTAATATTTCAGTTTTTGTGCAGGGTTTTGCGATTGATCTTTAACCTTCGTGCCGTTTCACTTTTATCAGAAAAGGCCCTATGGCTGCCCGGGAGTTGTGCTTCTGACGCATCTGAAACCCACTTCTTCGAATGCCTCCCAGGGTTGACGGGGAAGGGGTCGGGGCAGGGTATCCTTTCGATCTCCATCGTCACGGAAACCTCCCATGATGACATATCCTTCCGCCGCTCCCGCAGTCGGGACTTCCTTTACAGCCCATTCGCTGACATTTCCGTCTAATCCGCGAACCCCGTATTTATCGGGTGAGGATAGAATTACGGGGGCTGGGAAGTGAGGAGGCTCCCCGCTTGGAGATCCAACTATCTGTTCATCAGCCATCTCCCACTCCTCCTGATCCATCATTCGACCCATCATCTTATCCATGTCTCTCCTCACTGTAGCGCCCTGCGTGCTTGGTGCAGACCTGCTCTTTACCTTTCCTCCCTTAACCAGGGCATACAGCCACTCTGCGGCCGTGGGAAGGCGTTTGCCATAGAAACGGGCATACGCGGCGGCCCCGTAGGCGGTCACCCGGACCACGGGACAAGATGCATGGCCGGGTTTATTTATGCGAAACCGCCCCCCTTTGAAAATGATAGGTTCGTATCCCTCAAGCACCTCCCCCAACAGCAGCCAGATTTCAGTGTCGGCCCTCACAACGCCTGCCTGTACGCTGATGCGGGAGATCTCCTGGTTCAAGAAGTTCACATACTGGTGATTCGTAACCGGGGTCTCATCCATGTAGAAAGGGGCAATTTTCTCCTCTGCTCCAGAGTCAAGGCCCCA
>JABMQV010000264.1 GCA_013203065.1 Desulfobacteraceae bacterium
CCCTCCCCACTTTGGGTTTTGACCAATCCTTTCATATTATTCCCTCCTAGTATTTTCGGATTTAAGCGTCTTAATTTTAATCCGTGTCTCCCCAAAAGACAAGGCACCTTTGTAAGTTCCCCAGTCTTTTTCAGGAAGATCAGGTCAGCTTTGTTTTCAATTCAGGCAATTCTTTGGTCTTGGAATAATGTCCTTATTGTCCATGAGGCCTGTCTGACAGGCGGCTTTGGTGGAGAAATAGCCGCAAAGATCGGCGAAGAGCTGTTCGACTATCTGGATGCCCCTGTTACAAGGATTGGGGCCAAAGATGACCCCGTTCCATTTAGTCCGGTCATGGAGGACTTTGTCCTGCCGCAGGTAAGCGATATTGTTCACGGCGTGAAAAAAGTCCTTGATCGATAGAAGGCGGGTCGTCGTCTCGTGGACCGAGCCAGAAGGTCGCACCATAGAATCTGGCGCAGAGATATCTCCTGGTCACACGAGGCACATCCGATACGGATTTTCGAGGGCCTGCTGGAGGTCTTGGATGAATGCCGCGGCCATGGCACCATCCACCACCCGATGATCCGCGGATAGCCCGAGGTACAGAATGGGTCGAATAGCCACTTCTCCCTCAAAGACTACCGGCCTGTCCTTGATTTTTGCCACGGAGAGTATCCCGGTTTCAGGCGGGTTGATGATAGAGGTAAAGAAATCGATATTAAACTGACCAAGATTTGATACGGTAAACGTCCCTCCTTCAAGGTCGTCAAGGGTCAGCTTTTTGGTGCGGGCCTTTTGCATCAGTTCGTTTCTGTCCGTTGCGATCTGGCCCAGTGTCTTTTTATTCACGTTCCTGATGACCGGGACAATCAAACCCTCTTCCAGCGCCATTGCAAGGCCAATATTTATCTCTTTCTGTATTTTGATCTCCCTGTCTTCGATTACCGCGTTGAACAGGGGGTATTTTTCGATTGTGGTAGCCACCGCCCTGATGATAATATCACTAAAAGAAAGACGAACACCGGTGGTCGATTCAATGGTGTTTATGACGGTCTTTCTAAGCTGGATCATTTGGGTCCCATCCACCTCACAGGCAAAATAGACATGCGGGACATCTCTTGAACTGGCCGTGAGTCTCTGGCCGATGATCTCTCGCATCCGGGTCAAAGGGACCGTGGCTCCCAGTTGGATTTCACCTTCCCCGGCAGGTTCTTTGTCAGATACGACTTTTTTTTCTGCTGCCTCTGCCGCGGCCAGCACATCCTCCTTTCTGATCCGCCCGTCGGGACGGGTACTCCTGATTTTGGATATGTCGATCCCCTTCTCTTTGGCGATCTTCCTCGCAACCGGAGTGATCTTAATCCTGACAGCGGATGTCACTTCCACCGGGGTATCAACCGGTTTCTCCACAGTGGTTACAACCCCTTCTTTATCCCCATGACCCTCAGGGGTTGACGCCGGGATGGCCGATTCGTCAAATGTTTCACCTTCTTCCACCATGATGCCAATGGCCTCGCCCACTGCGGCGACCCCTTCTTCCCGGACCAGGACCCTGGCCAGGATACCCGAAATTGGCGCCTCGATTTCATAATTGATTTTGTCGGTCTCAATTTCAGCGATAACATCTCCCGCCTCGACCCGGTCTCCTTCTTTGTAATGCCACTTGGTGACCTTTCCCTGCTTCATCGTCATGCCAAGTTTCGGCATGATCACCTTTTCAGCCATTTAGCAATCTCCTTTTTACCACACTATTTAACAACCGAAAAACTTCACTTTAGCTGGAAAAAATAATTTCACATCTCGGGATTTCTAAAACATATCGAAATTAAAGGGGTTTTGTCGATGCCTCTGCCCATGCCTCGCAACTGGAATAATGGAACGGTGGAATAGTGGAATGTTGATTTTGAAAGGAAAAAAACACTATACAGTAAGACAGTTATGTCTTGCATGCCAAAGTATTTTTGTCAGCAAACCGTTGTCCCGTTTCCACAAACCCCATTTTTCTCTCCGAGCCGTAGGCTTTACCCTCCGGCCTGGAAGTTCTACGGGCTGGAAGCGGAGCCGGAGGCCGGTTGATCCGGGTTAAGGAGAAAAAAATGGGTGAAAAATTTGAAACAGTTAAAGTCGCAGTGGTACAGTCGAGTCCGGTCCTGTTTGATCGTGAAGCAACAATCGAAAAAACCTGCCGG
>JABMQV010000265.1 GCA_013203065.1 Desulfobacteraceae bacterium
ATCAAAAAAAATCCCCGAAATAACCGCATCATTCTCATTATGAGCAACGATCAGTACGTGAGGACCAAACACCTTATCCCAAAGCCAGACTACGAGGACCATGACGCCGGGTTTGTACTGGCGCAGTTTTGGGGGAAATAAGGCTGGCAGTCAGGATTGTCGCCCCTTCATCTCTCACAACACCTCAAAAAGAATCATCTGGCCGGTATCCGGATGGCTCCAGCGCCCCACCTCGAAAAATCTTTTTGGATCCTTCCTCTTGACAAAATCAAATTCCTTCGCCGGCCAATGCTTTTCTTCCCAGAGAAAATACCTTGTATCCCTTTTCTTCAGGTTCCGAGTAAACTGCTTATAGTCGGTCCCAACGATCCCTGTGAAATCACCGTACGGTTGTGGGCAGGCAACGCCCGGGTAGTCCAGGTTGGCGTAAAATGAAATCCATCTGATGGTATTCAAGGAAGCCACAATGGGTATGGGTTGACCATTTCCTTCCCTTTCCCCAATGAGTTCCCCGATCCGTTTAAAAACCACCTTATCCAGCTCCTTTGGTTTCAAGATCTTTGGAAGCGAAACCGCCAAAACCAGCGCGCAGATTAATGTAAAAACCGCGGTTTCCTTTATTTTCAGACGTGATCTGATCAAGTGGATGATCTTTTCCAATCCGAACCCGATAAAGACAAAGGAAGGTAATATAAACAGGGCAAAGAAGCGGGCAGCAATGACCCAGGATTGAAGGATATGAAAATACAATAAGATGAGGGCTGCAACTGACAAGAGGAAAAGATAGGATACGGAGGGATCTCTCCTGATTCTTGTCCATATCCCGCCTAACCCTACGATGAATATCAGAAAAAAGGGATAGAAAAATGCCTTTATCGTATATATCAGGAGCGTGCCAAGGGCCACAAACCATACCAGCCGCCTTGCACTCTGGAGGAAAAATTCAAAAGTGCTCATGGTGGGTTGATCGGCGATTTCTGCCAGATATACCCTAAGTTCTCCATACTCAATGATTGGCGCATAAAGTTTTTCCCCTATCTCACCGATCCGCAACACATCCATTGCGGGGGCGTCCAATACGAGAATGCTTGAGACAACAATCAGTAACACAAACACGACCGGCAGAACAAAAGCTCCTAATTTTTTGAGCCGATTTTCCCGTCTCAAAACAAGGAGGTAACCACAAGACACGATGATAAAGAGCACAGCCTCGATCCTTGCCCAGCCGGCCACCAGGAAGGCCAGACAGCTGAGGAAGAGAAATGTCCCATACCTTCTGCTATCCATATGCCTGACAAAAAGATATAGACCCAGCACCAGAAAAAACCAGTATATGGGATCCCTCACCACATCTGCGCTCCTGTCAACAAAAACCGGGGTAACGGCAAAGATCAGCGTGCCCAGTGCACTGATCTTTCGCTCGCAAAACCGTCTCAGGAGCAGATAGAGTGGTACCAAGGTCATGGAGCCAAACAATAAGGATATGGATTTGGCGGCAATCACCCAATCATGGAGAATCGCATAGACACCTGCAATCAGCAGGGGATAAATCGACAAATAACCCATGCTGCAAGAAACAACATTCCCCCATTCCCCATAGTACAGTGCCCGGGCCTGGTTGATGTATAGCGCCCCATCGGGGTTGATGATGAGGGTATAATGATACGCAAACAACCTCACTACAAAGCCCAAGATCATTATCAATAAGACCTGTCTCCGCCCACCACCCTTGTAATCACCCACACTGCCCTTGGAATAAATATGGGGGAATAGTGCTATTGACATGGGATCTAAATTCCTAACGCCCCTATTCTTTTGAGCTGATTTCGGAAAATCCGGTTGGCTTCATCAAATGTCAAAGCCGTCCGGCAATAATGATGGAATATCGGGGCTAGCCAGTTGCCAAGCCAAGTCCAACTAGGGCCTGAACTGCATATCATATAACTGCCGAAACCGTCCATTCACGGCCAGCAGTTCCTCACGGGTGCCCGATTCCACAATGCCGCCCCCCTCCAGGACAAAGATGCGATCTGCTCGCACAATTGTGCTCAACCGGTGGGCAACAATCAGGATGGTCAGGCTGCCTTGTAGTTCTTCAATGGCCTCCTGAACAAATCTCTCACTCTCTGCGTCCAGGGCCGAGGCCGCTTCGTCCAGAATCAAGATCGCCGGATCGACCAGAATGGCCCGGGCGATGGCGATTCGCTGTCTCTGCCCCCCGGATAATAGGGACCCTTGATCTCCCACAATGGTGTGGTACCCGTTGGGTTGGTCAAGAATAAAGGGATGGGCATGGGCAGCCCTCGCAGCCGCCACCATGGCCTCAGTACCTATCTCCGGATTTCCATAACAGATATTGTTCGCGATGCTATCATGAAACATAATGGTGTCTTGATTTACAATCCCTATCTGTTTGCGAAGTGATTCGAGGGTAACATCCCGGATATCTATGCCATCAATGGTGATGCTCCCTTCGGTGACATCATAAAAACGGGGGACCAGGTCCAAAAGCGTACTCTTCCCGGCCCCTGTTGATCCCACAAAAGCCACCATTTCACCCGCCTCCGCCCTGAAAGAGATGTCCTTGAGTATCATATCATCGGGTGAATACCCAAAATTTACATCATTGAATTCGATGGATTTCCTGTGTACGGGAAGCTTATGTGCCTCAGGATGATCCTGTATTTCGGGCACTCTCCTCATGATCCCGAAAATCCGCTTGGTGGCCCCCTGTAAGGTCTTGATATTATTATTCACCAAGGCCAATCTCTTTATTGGGCTGTAGGCACGTGAAAAGGCATACATCATTGACATGAGTTCGCCCAAGGTATGGTGGAAATAGATCTTTCCTATTATCAGGACCACGGGTAAGACCAGAAAAACCGTTGCGTCCATCATGGGACCAAGCCCCAGGTGCCACCGGTTCCAGTGCATTATCTTGTGATAAAGGCGATCCGCCACCCCTCTGAACTTCTCAACTTCGGTCTTACCCGTAAAAAACCCGTGCACCAATTTGAGACACAGAATGGTCTCTTGGTACATCGAGGTGACTTCGGCGGTGGAATCCTGGACCCTTGTTGAGTGTTTCTTGACCTTTCTCCCGAACAGACGGATCAGCCCAAGAATCGGCGGAACCACGATAACGACCAACAGGGCCAGTTTGTAATTTGTCAGCAGGATGTAGATTATAAAGACCAGGGCTGTCAGGGGATACTCGATAATCCCGATTAGAATATTGGCAATGAGGCCTTGCATCACCGTGAGGTCGGCCGTAGCCCTGGCAAGCAGTTCTCCTGATTTGACCTTATGGTAAAACCCCAGGGGGAGTGAAATGAATTTGGCAAAAAGGTCTACCCTTAATGACTTCACTGCTCGGTTGGAAAAGGCAGCAGCACAAAGCCCCCCCAAATAAGTCGTAATCGACTTAAGCACAACCGACAAAAAGGCCACAAAAATAAGAATCATCAGGAGTTTATTCGGTGACACACCCTCCACCACCACCAGCTCGGTCCGATGCCAAGACAGCCATGATCCGGAATCAAATGCAATCCAAGGTATTTTCCATGTTACCGGATCGGATCCCGCCTTCATTCCTTCATCAATAAACGGCTGGAGGAGATAGGCCGGAACAACCACAAACAACGATGATATGGCTGTGAGCACCAGTGAACAGATGACCAACTTCCTGTGGCGTTTGACGTATGAGGCAATATCCTTACCTAAAATAAAATCCAGCATCTAACACATTTCCCTTTTCATGAAATAGGCCTTTAAAGGCCTTGAGCAGACCATCCCCGATGTCACCGAGCTGTATCAGGGGATATTGTCGATATCCTTCCTTGGTAGATCTATCCCATTATTCGCAGCGCCCATTGAATCCATCTGATGCCGATATGATTTCGCCTTCTGAAGAGAGACGGGAGAAACCCTTGATGGCCTTTTTTCTCTTTTCCCTGCGGTTCAGGTCCAACTCCAAATCCAGTCTGTCCTTTTGCCTGTTTTTCCTCACATCATGGTGCAGATGATACTGAAGCGCTGAAAACCAAAGATTCCTGCATTTTACACCGTTGTGAAATAGCCGGTAACAGATATCTGAATCCTCCCTGCCCCAGAGTTGATCAAAGGTCTCATCATATCCATCTACCTGCAAAAAGTCCTGCCTGGACATGGAAAGATTGCAGCCTCTGAGGGAGGTCTGGAATCTCTTTGGCCTTGAGAACATCCTTCCCATTCTGGGAGATCGAAAACTATTTTTCCTGTTCTCGAGTCCCATCAAAAGGGGAGATGGCCGATAAAACAACCCGCTTTTCAGAACATTTCTTGTGTATGTTTCAGGCAAAAAGGCGCGTTTTCCCTGCAAGCATACACCTCTTCGGGAAGATGCCAGATGATCGGCCACGAAATCAGGATGCAGTAGCACATCATGGTCAACAAATATGAGATAAGGGGCACTCGAGTATTTGACCCCCAGATTCTTGACCCTTGCCTGTCTTATGCCCGAGTCCCGGTGCCACACGTGACACCACCTCAGATTCGATGGACCAAGTATCTCTCTTATCGATTCTGACGTATCTGGACCGGATCCGTCATCTGCGATAATGATCTCCAGATCAGTTTCCGACTGTCCCAAGATAGACTGAAGATGCACCTTGAGGGCACTTGGCCAGTTATAGGTTGTTATGATGAGTGAGACCTTCACGGCATACCCATGCTAAAGACCTGGTGGGCTATTCCTGTCTTGATGACTGGCTATGTATCATCATTTCTCTAGCCTTCGCATATTTCAAGAACGACCCTCCTCCATTTAGGATGGATATGACCAGTCCGTCAAAGCCCTCAAGCACCCCCAATTCGAACAGGTATGTCCTCACAAACATCCAAAGGCCGTGGGTAATGGGAGACCACCATGCTGCCCTGGTTCCCCGCTTTTGGATCTCCCTGGCAGCCAGGGCGGAGTAAGTCTCCATCTTGTGTATCAAGTCTGAATAACTCCCAAAACTATAGTGTTCGATGGCCACGTCAAGCTCTTTGACGGCCCCATGAGAAATCCACCGCTCATGCACAACTTGCTCGCTAAGCTGGCCTTTCCTGCGATCTACCAGGCGAACAACCCTGTCGGGCCACCACCCGCAATGACGAATCCAACGGTCATGAAAATAGTTTTTTCTCAAAAAACTGTAAGCGGAAAATAGGTGTTCAGGATCATCTAGGATCTCCCGTATCTTTTCTGCCGTTTCCTCGAGAATACGCTCGTCTGCGTCCAGTACCATGACCCAGTCATTTGAGCAGTTGTCAACGGCAAACTGTTTTTGTCTGGCATAACCGCGCCATTCCTCTGAAAGCACCCTGCATCCGAAGGCCTTGGCGATACGAACGGTCTTATCCTGACTGCCAGAGTCCACCACCAGTATCTCATCGGCGAAGGCGGCGCTCTTTAAACAGGCAGGGAGGCGCTCCTCTTCATCTCTGGTAATTATGGCCACCGAAACTGACATACCCCTTATACCCCCAAACCTTTAGGGCCGTTTCTTTTCTTCGATCCCCTTGAGCCGTACCATTTCAAAATCCGGGGGAAGCTTCTGCTCAAAAACCGCCTCTTTGATAGGTTCATTGAAGATCATCTGCTTGAGGTTGAGTTCAACCATAATATCATTTTCCGAATCGTCCAATTTGGTCGTCTTCGCATAGAAGATGCCATCTTGGTCTTCATAGTCGGAATACATCGCCTCTATCCCTTGTCCGGGAAATGAGAGTGACCGGGGGAGATTATCTTCTCTGTAAAGCTCGATGACCTGTACCACCTCCTCTACCCGGCTCAAAAAAGTGATGTTATCTACCCTCAATGAGATTGCATGGTCGTACGCCTTCAGGTTAGGGTAGCCCCTCAAGAGGGACCACATCTGAGCAGACGTCAAACGACCCGGGAAGAATCTTGATAAAGAAGAGCCCCTTAGTGAGTCATTATATATTCGTTTCTCCATGTAGGAAATGATATTTATCCTGGATTCTTGGATTAGGATATCAAACAGGGGGCGACCCCAGGGATGTGTAATTTCAATCTTGATTCGCAAGGGATCTCGGATGCCTGCAATCAGGATATTTGATTCGGTTTCTGACTCCCCATCCTCCACCATCAAGCTGCCGGTACCAAAGAGGCTGAAAACCCGGCCTTCCTGGGCCTTAAGGCCGGCGACAATCTCTGAGATGCTTTTTTGATCGAAAACCGGGGGGAGGGGCTTAACCGTTAAAGGGGCACAGCATGGAAAAAGGACAAGCGCCAGACCCAATATGAGCCCCGCCATGCCGTGTTTTCGGTTCAGGAGATTCAATTTCCGTGTTTCAAAAGCTGGCGTACCTCGGTGATCTTTGCTTTTAGCTTCTTCTCATCAGCAGGCTTAAGGGAGAGGGCCTTTTCATAGTGTTTCAGGGCGTCCTTATACCTCTTTGTCTTGAGATAGACGTCCCCCAGGTGCTCATTTATTGTGGGGTCATCTTCGTTAAGCTTTGCCGCCTTTTCCAGATGGGTGGCTGCTTCACTATAGAGACCTTTCTGGTAATAGACCCACCCCAAGCTATCCATTATGTAACCGCTATCAGGCTTGAGTTTGATGGCCCTCTTGATCAATTCCAAGGCTTCATCCAGTCTTATTCCCTCTTCAGCATAAGAATACCCAATATAATTCAGTGAATCCGCGTGATCAGGATCTATTTCCAGGACTCTTCGCATCTGCTCAATACAGGAGGCCCTGTCACCGCCCTTATCAAAGAGCACGCCCATTCGGAAAATCAGTTCGATGTTCTTTTCATCCTGCTTAAGCCCTTCTTTGATGGCCTCTCTGGCCTTTCCATAGTCTTCTTTGGCCTCATAGATGGATGACAGGATCAGGTAAAGGTCAATTCTTCCTTTTTCTGCCGAGATGGCCTTTTCGAGGACTTCTACGGCCTCCCCATATTTTTTTTGCATTCCCAAAAGATGGGCGATGTGCATCTGGGCATTGATATAATACTTTGACTCGGGTTTTATCAGCCCGAAGTGCTCCAATGCCTCTTCTGTATCACCCTTCTCTTCATAGGCTGTGGCAAGATAATATCTGGACTTATGGTCCTCTGGCCAGGCGGAAACGATCAGATTCAATTCATTAATGGATTCATCAATCCTTCCTTGCCTGAGGTATATCAGCCCCAAGGCCTGTCTGCTTGGCTCTCCGGGTTTCGAATGCCCTTTGATCGCTTCCATTTGTTTTTCGGCCTTTTTCTTTAGGCCAAGCTTGAGGTAAAGATTTGCAAGCCTTTCCTTGGTGGCCATATTGTCAGGGAAGATCTCCACCAGCCTTTCATAGATCTTAACTGCCTTTTCAGGCTTGTCAGTCACTTGGTAAAGAGTCCCCAGATCGAATAGGGCCGGCTCCAGCGTGTTGTTGAGTTCCAGGGCCTTGAGAAGGGCCTCCTCGGCTTTCTGGTAACGACCCATCTCCAGGTTAATCCTACCCTGATAGTAGTGTGCAATGATGAGTTCGGGATCCTGCTTGGTCAGTATCTCCAGTTGCTCCAGGGCCTTCGGGAACAATTCCTTCCTGATGAGAATGGTAGTGAGAAGGAGCCTTATACGCCTGTTTTTCGGATCAAGACCAAGGATCTTCTGGTACTGCTCAATGGCCAGATCATCCTTTCCGGTAAGGGAGTAAAGATCCGCCAGAAGTATCCTGGCTTTGGCGATTTCAGGTGCCAACGCCACGCACTTGGTAGCATATACAAGCGCCTCCTTGTACTTCTTGATCTGCCTTAAAACGGTCGCCATTTTCAGGTAAAGATAAGGAGACTCAGGGTCTTTTTTTATGGCTCCCAACAGGTTTGTCCGGGCCTCTTCGTAATTCCCTTGAGCAGCTGCAAGGGATGCTACCAGAAAGTTGCTGTATGCCGCCTGGACATCATCCTTGCCCTCATAAGAGACTCCCTTTTCCGTTGGAACCGCCACATGCCCTTTCGGCAGTTTGGTTAGCCCAAGCTGAGAACATCCCGCGAGGAGCCCCAGAAAAAAAATCAAAACAAGGAGGTGATTGGATTTCAGGTGTTTGGATAATATGGTTTCTTTCATTTCCTTTTCCCAGGTAAAGGAACGAAAATCATGGTTCCGTCACCTTCAACAGTTGCCCGTGACCCCCGCCCCCCAACTGGGCCCTCTTTAGGAATGAGCAAAAGGGTCATTTTATAAAATCAGCATACTCTTCTTCAAAATTCGGAATCTCTTCCTTGAGCCACTTCTTTATGTTCTTGACAGTCTTCTCCTGAATCTGACGGACCCTTTCGCGCGAAATACTATACTTGTCCCCCAGTTCCTGAAGCGTCATGGGTTTCTCAGCGATTATTCGCCTGTCAAAGATATCGGCCTCTTTTCCCGAAAGTGTCTTGCGGAATTGTTTGAGCTGATGCGTCAGGAGATTCCGGCTTTCTTTTTCTGATATCTCCTCATCAACCGCCTTTCCCGGATCGGGCAACAGTGCACTATAGGCCTCTCTTGAATCATCACTTACGGGAGAACTCAGAGAAACCTCCCACCCTCCAAGTCGCTGGCTCATCTCCACAACTTCCTCTTCCTTAACATCAAGCCGTTCAGCCAGAAGCTTGGGTTCAGGACTAAATCCTTGGGCTATCAGTTTATCCCGCTCCTTCGCCAGATTGAAAAAGAGTTTACGCTGGCTCTGGGTGGTTCCGATCTTCACCAGCTTCCAGTTATCCATGATAAATTTCAACATGTAGGCCTTAATCCAAAAAGAGGCGTAATACGAGAATTTTATGCCCCGATACGGGTCAAATTTGCCCACGGCCTGCAAAAGGCCCAAATTTCCCTCCTGAATCAGGTCTAAGAGGTTTTTGGTCCAGTAGCGGTGAAAATCCATGGCAATCTTTACAACCAGCCTGAGATTCGAAGTAATCAGGCGGTAGGCCGCCTCCTGATCATTTTTCTCCCTGACCCTGGTGCCCAATTCCTTCTCTTCTTCTCTCGTGAGTAACCGGTACCTCTTTATTTCAAGGAGGTACATTTGAAGAGGATCATAAGGAACGAGAGCCCTTTCTTCAGCCCGGACCAGGGGGGCAAGGTTTGACTCGCTAGGCATGGGAGGTGAACCCCCTTCCCCTTTTACCCGCTGTTTTTTTGACGATTTCTTTTCTGTATCCTTCATAAGTAATTTCAGAAATTGACGGTTTTTCTCAATTTCTCAGCTAAACGTAAGTCTCATGTATTTTTTCTTACCCGCCCTAAGCATCAAAGAATCGTTCTCCAGATCGCCTGAGTTGATAATCTGATCAAAGGCTTCGATCCTCTGCCCATTTATGTACCCTCCCCCCTGAGAGATCAGTCTACGGGCCGCTCCTCGGCTGGCGGTGAGAGCCACCTTTTCAAAGAGGATGTAAGCAGAAATTCCTTCCTCAAGCGCTTTCAGGCTTACGGAAAAGGTGGGCACCGACTCGGAGAATACTGACTCCCCGGTACCGAACAGCTGCCTTGAGGCTTCACGGGCCTGATCCGCCTCTTTTTGGCCGTGGCATAATTTGGTGGCCTCATAGGCGAGGACTTCTTTTGCCGCCCGGATATCCGAGCCCCGGTTTCCACCCAGTTCTTTGACTCTACTCATGGGGAGAAGGGTGAAAAACCCCAAAAAACGCTCTATGTCTCGGTCATCCTGGTTGATCCAGTACTGGTAGTACCCATAGGGGGAAGTCAATTCTGCATCGAGCCAAACCGCCCCCTTGTGCGTCTTGCCCATCTTGATCCCTGAAGAGGTGGTCAAAAGGGGGAAGGTCAGTGCATGAACCATTTCACCCTCCAGACGTCTCGTAAGGTCCGCGCCCGCCAGAATGTTGCCCCATTGGTCATTACCGCCCATCTGTATACGGCAATCGTAGTGTTTAAACAGGTACCAAAAATCATAGGCCTGCAGGAGCATATAGTTGAATTCGATAAAATTCAGACCGGTCTCCAGCCTTGCCTTGTAACTCTCTGCCGCTAACATCCTGTTCACACTGAAATGTCGACCGATATCCCGCAAAAAGTTCACATAGCCCAGTTTCGTCAGCCAGTCGGCATTGTTTACCATAATCGCCTTGCCATGACTGAAATCTATAAAACGGGACAGCTGCTTCTTTAGGGCCTCACCATTCTCATCGATCTCTTCCCGCGTCATGATGGGCCGCATCTCGGTCTTGCCGCTGGGATCTCCTACCAGGGCGGTGCCGCCACCTACCACGACGACGGGTCTATGCCCCGACCTCTGCATGTGTACCAGAGACATCACCGGCAGAAGGCTCCCCGCGTGCAAACTCTTGGCGGTCGGATCGAACCCGATATAACAGGTCGTCGGATGTTGTAGTAGCTCTCTCACGAGGTCCCTGTCAGTGACCTGTTCTACAAAGCCCCTGGCCTCAAAAACCTCTAATACGTTCTCCACTTTTCCCTGTGAGTCCTTTCTGGGAGGGTGTTCGTTCTTTTCCCCGGCACCCCATCTTCACAAAACCCAAGGATGTTAACTTCACGGACGGCCATCAACCGGACCGCACGGCAACCCCGCCCCGGGGGTGACAGCAGGGCCTCTTAGGAAGCCTTCATCTTTCGCAAATCTCAGAAGATAATCTTTGTGTAGGCCGTCTCCCTTAGTTCTTTGATCCAGGTGGAATACCTCTTATCCAGTTCCTCTCGGTAAAGAACGCCCTGAATCGCATCCTTGACATCCTCAAAGGGTCTGATCCCCCCCCCATGTTTTTCCACCACCTTTATGATCTGTATGCCATTGGGGATGATAATCGGCTCGCTTACTTCCCCGGCAGACACCTCCCTGACGACTTTTCTGAGTTTCGGATTCAGTTCTGAATCCTTGAAAAAACCCATATCACCCCCCTCGCTGGCTCCGGGCCCTTGGGAGAATTGTCTGGCCAATTCCCCAAAATCTTCACCATTTTTGATCCTTGTCAGGATCTCTTCCGCCTTCCGATTAAGGGAGCGGGCTTCATCTTGATCTGATGGGTCCTTCTGTATCAACACAATAACAGCAAGGTGCGCCTTCTCCGTAGTCCTGAATTGTTCCTTATGCTTGTCGTAGTACGCTTTGATTGTCTCTTCCCGAAGGATAATCTTTGACTTCACTTCAGAGTTGATGAGTTCTACCCTTTCCAAATCGTTTTTGATGTTGGCCCTGTATTTCTCATAAGTGAGCCCATCTTCTTTGAGCTTGGCGATCAGATCTTCCTGCGTCAAATGGTTATCCTCTTTTATTCTCTCAATGGCCGCATCCACGTTTTTGTCTGTGACGTTGATACCCAGTTCTCGGATCTTTTCAAGTGCGACCTTCTCATCGATCATCAGATCCACAATCTCGCGCCGGGTCTCAATATAGCGTTGTTCGCTCATTGCCTTCAGGTCACTTGACTCGTAACCGGTCAGTTCTTTCATCCTGTTGTTCAGTTCGTAGAGCGTTATTAACTCAGTGTTAACGATAGCTACGACCCTGTTCCGGATTTCAGCCGAGAAACTTATATCACCGGTAAATCCATTTACCATCAATGGGAAAAGATACAGAAAAGCCTTAAAGCTTCTCATTTATGAAAGCTCCAGTCTGTTCAGAAGATCCTGATCAACATGGACCTTAAATTCAGCCCTCAAGTCGTATAAACCATTTTTCAGGCCACCCATCCCCTGCGTCATTCAATCTGATAATGGTCTTCCTCACAAATGGATTAGACTACCAGAAATATAGGAAAATGCAAGCATATTTGACAGGATAGGGCTTGACGACCCATTTTTTTTATGATAGGCAAATTCCTTATTTTTGAAAAAGCCAAGGAATTTAGCTTCTTGCTTATAGACGCGGAAGGGATTATATCCCTTAACCGACAAAAACCATAGAAGGAGGATTAAATAGATGGCTTACAATGCAGTAGAAATGGCCGACTGGCAGATCTCCGAAGCAGCGGAAGAAAACATGCCTTTGCCGCAAGAGTGGAGAGAAAAACTGGGTCTTGAAAAAGAAGAGATGCTGCCAATGGGCAGACTGGGCAAATTAGACTTTCTGAAAATCATTGACCGCCTGGGGGACAAACCGGACGGGAAGTACATCGAGGTGACCGCCATTACCCCCACCCCATTAGGGGAAGGAAAAAGCACCACCTCTTGCGGTCTGATGGAAGGTATGGGCAAATTGGGCCTCAACGTGGGAGGCGCCCTCAGACAACCCTCGGGTGGACCCACCATGAATATCAAAGGAACCGCAGCCGGTGGGGGTAACTCGCTGCTCATCCCCATGACCGAATTCTCCCTGGGCCTCACAGGGGATATCAACGACATCATGAATGCCCACAACCTGGCCATGGTGGCCCTGACCAGCCGTATGCAGCACGAGCGCAACTATGATGATGAGAAGCTGGAACGTCTCTCCGGCATGAAA
>JABMQV010000266.1 GCA_013203065.1 Desulfobacteraceae bacterium
AGGATTTCCCCAGCAGTTGGATTATTTCCCTGATGGCTTCCCCGCAGTCGGTCACATAGTGTATGCCGCTTATGTCCTTCCAGGTTTCAAGACCGATGACGGGTTTGTTTGTCTTGAGGGCCAGCGCAATCTCGGAGAGGGTGCCGTAGCCTCCTGCGATGGAGACCAGCACGTCAGAGGCCCTGACGACGAGCAGGTTTCTTGCCTCGTCAAGACCCGTGGGGATAGGGACGCGGATGAACGGGTTGGCCGATTCCCTGTCAAGCCCGGGAAGAAGCCCCACGGTCAATCCTCCCGCCTCCGAGCAGCCCCTGGCAGCCCCTTCCATGACGCCCCCGAGCCCACCGCATATCAGATGCCACCCCCTTTTCCCAATCTCGGAGCCCAGATTTCTGGCAAGCTCGTAAATGGCTCCCTGACAGGTTCCTGCGCCTATCACACCGATATGATGGGGCCTTTCCATGAGTTCCTCCTCCCTGTTCACAAAATATTTGCCATTAGGGATATTAATTGATACTTACTCCACAACAAAACAAGAGATTTGTTAATCCTATACTGCCTCTGGCCTGGCTTCAAGTCCTTCGTTGGCATGAACCATTTCAGGGGGGGGTGGCGGTTCATAAAATTAGAGAGTTCAGAATATGCAGAAAAAGAGAAGAACGGGTCTGTTATTGACGGTCGTGGCGATCGTTGTGTTCCTGGGCGCGCTGGGCTGGTTTCTGGGAGGCATTTTTGAGGGGGAAAAGCCGGGTCTGGACCTTAAGCCCCTGCCCGAGTTCCTCACGGGGAGCCAGAAATTCACCCTTGTTGCCGGCGATATGAAGAGGGGGCTCAAGGAACTGAATGTTTCAGTTGTCCAGGAAGGCCGGGAGATAGAAATCCTCAAAAAGGAATTCCCGTTCAAAGGTCTTCTCAATCAGGAGGGGACCCATGAGTTCAAAACGGAGTTCTCCATAGATCCCTCCCAACTCAACCTGACCCAGGGACGCGCGGATCTTCAGGTCCGTGTCTGGGATTATTCCAGAAGGAGCGGGGGGGACGGAAACCTGACGCTGGTTGAGCATAAGATGGTTGTGGACACCGTGCCGCCCGCCATCAGGCCCATAAGCCGGTTGCACTATATCAACGTCGGGGGGAGCGGCCTGATCGTCTATCAGACCTCTTCGGATTCCATCAAGAGCGGCGTGTTTGTAAACGATTATTTTTTCCCGGGATTTCCCGCTGACAAGGAATCCGGGGAAGGGTTCCATGTCTGCTATTTCGCCATCCCGGTCACTACCAAGCCGCACCCGAAGGTATACCTTTGGGCAGAAGACAAGGCAGGGAACCTCTCCAGGACCAGTTTTAACCACCGCATCCGAAGGAAACGGTTCCGGACGGTAGAAGTCAACGTGACAGACCGGTTTCTGACAAAAATTCTCCCCTATTTTTCGTTTTATCGTTTCAAGCCGGGCGAGAGCGACATCGAGAAATTTCTTCAGATCAACGATGAGTTAAGGAAAAAAAACGCCCAGACCTTTTACGACCTGAGGACAAAAACGGCTTCCGAGAAGCTGTGGGACG
Organism: Desulfobacteraceae bacterium; assembly: GCA_013203065.1. The sequence goes on from JABMQV010000266.1 coordinate 1,564, forward strand.
GGACATGGCTGAGGCAGAAAAACGCTGCAAACATGGCAAAATTCGGGCAGCGCCGGGTCTATTATTACGAGGGGAAAGAGGTTGACAAACAGATACATCTGGGCCTGGATCTGGCCTCATTGGCAAATTCGGATGTCTTGGCCGCCAACAATGGCCGGGTGATCCTTGCGGGTCGGCTGGGGATATACGGGCTGACGGTGGTCCTGGATCACGGCCAGGGGCTGACCTCGGCTTATTCCCACCTGAGCAAGATCGATGTTGAGCTGAATCAGGAGGTTACCAAAGGACAGGTGGTCGGGGTAACCGGCCAGACCGGGCTTGCCGGCGGTGATCATCTCCATCTCAGTGTCCTGGTAAACGGCGTTTTCGTCAATCCCATCGAGTGGTGGGACAGCCACTGGATCAAGGACAATGTCACAAAGAAGCTGGCCCTCCTGGATAAGTAACAACCGGGGAGTCGTCAGAGCGAGATATCTAACCATACTGTAGTCTCCTTCTTACCAAGAACAGTCGGTAACCATTCAGGATAATCAATCAGACATGGAGGAACGCTGATGCTCAATCTCAAAGATATTTTATCACATCTCACATACGTAAAGGCCTGCAAACTCCTGGGCCCCCAGGGGGAAAAACTCATCC
>JABMQV010000267.1 GCA_013203065.1 Desulfobacteraceae bacterium
AGGTTTTGTCATTTGGTTTTTCCATTACTCCATTACTCCATCACTCCACTACTCCCGATACGATCAACTCCTCGCTTGATGAGAGGTGGATGAATATCATTTACCAACGGCTGTGATTTACACCCACCCCGATCCCTGCGGGAAATTATGTACTTGAGATCCCAGAAGACTATGTTTGGGAAAAAAAGGCCCCATTGAAATTACTGTCAAACCAGGGGAAAAGGCTTACTTTCTGTTAAAGCTCTTCGGCAAACGCGTCGATCATCCTGAGGACGACCATGGGGCAGGTGGGGGTGCTGGTGGGGGTGCTGGAGGAGGCGCTAGGTGACCCAGCTCTCCTTGCCCACCTGATTGGCATGAATCCCGCTATTCAAATCATTTTGACTTGAACGTTTCCAGCCCGTAGGTCTTGATCTTTTTGTGGAGATTGCTCCTTTCAACACCAATGGCCTCGGCCGTCTGTGAGATGTTCCCGTTGAACTCCTTTAGTTTGTTTTCTATGAAGGCCTTTTCAAATTCACTCCTTGCCTCCTTAAATGAATCCTGCATAAAGACGGATCCGAAATCTTTCCCGGCACCAGATGACTTGTTAAAGGGTTGTGGAATATCTTCGGCCTTAAGCGTCTTGTTCGGAACCATGATCATGAGCCTTTCCACCAGATTCTTGAGCTCTCTGACATTCCCAGGCCAGTCATGGTTCTGCAGAATGTCTATGGCTTCCTGAGAGAACTTCTTGGGCTCAATGTTTGTGCTTAGTGAAAACTCTTTTACAAATTCATTCACCAACTCGGGGATGTCGTCTGCCCGCCTCCTGAGCGGCGGCACCTTTATGGGGATGACATTTAGTCGATAGTATAGATCATCCCTGAAAGTCCCCTTTTCTATTTCTGTCTCCAAATCCTTGTTGGTGGCCGCGATTACCCTCACGTCCACATGGATCGTCTTTATGCCTCCCACCCGTTCAAATTTTTGTTCCTGCAATATCCTCAGGGTCTTGGACTGGGCCTTAAGGCTCATATCTCCAATCTCATCCAAAAAGATGGTTCCCTCATGGGCTAAATCGAATTTCCCCTTCCTCATAGTTGACGCCCCGGTAAAGGCGCCTTTTTCATGCCCGAAGAGTTCGCTCTCAATCAATTCCTCCGGGATCGCAGCACAGTTCACCTCAACCAGCGGCTTGTGATCCCGTTTGCTCAATTTATGTATTGTATGGGCGACCAGTTCTTTTCCGGTACCGTTCTCCCCTGAAATGAGGACCCACGCATTGGTAGGGGCCACAATCCTGATTTGTTCCTTCATTTCAAGGATGGCTTGGCTGTTACCGGCTATATTGTATTTCTGCCTGTCCTTTTCTCTTAGGAGGCTTATTTCTTCCTCGAGCCTGTAGTAATCAAGAGCGTTATTGATAGAGAGAAGGAGTTTCTCAAGAGAAAGGGGCTTTTCAATAAAATCATAGGCCCCAATTTTTGTGGCCTTTACGGCCGTTTCTATGTTTCCATGCCCGGACATCATGACCACCTGAAGGTTTGGATAGGTTTCTCTAATCTTTAAAAGGGTTTCAATTCCATCCATACCAGGCATCCATATGTCAAGCAGGACCAGGTCTGGCATTATCTCTTGGATCTTATCCAAGGCCTCATTACCGCTCTTTACGCTGACGGCCTCAAACCCTTCATCCGAAAGGATCCCTTCAAGGGACTCAAGGATACTGGCTTCGTCATCGACGACTAAGATGGTCCTGGCCATAGCTTCTCACCTCATCATTCCCAAGGCCAACTCGGCCGTCCTCTGTGATGCGCCACCCGTCCCAAGACTCTCTTTTACTCCCATGAGGTTCTTTATCATATCCTCCCTGACCTCATCGTTCTCCAGAATATTCAACACTTCATCCGCAAGCCGGTCAGGCAATACTTCCTGTTGATGCAGTTCCGGCACCACCTTTTTCCCGGCCACGAGGTTCACCAACCCTATATAGGGTACCTTGATAACCAACCTGGCCACCCAGGACGAAAGGAGAGAAACCTTATAGACGATGACCATGGGAACCCCCATGATGGCGGTTTCCAGCGTGGCAGTCCCCGAGGTTACCAGTGCCACGTGGCAGAGGCGTAATACCTTGTAGGTACCTCCCTGAATGATTTCGATTTTCGCCAATGAATTGTCAACAAAAGATTGGACAAACTCAGGATCAATGGTCTCGGCCAAAGGCAACAGGAACCGAATACCGCCATATCGCCGTTTAAGAATTTCTGCCGATTTGACCATTGCGGGGAGAAGGTTTTGGATCTCCTCCTTCCGGCTCCCTGGAAGGAGACCTATTACGGGGTTGGGGAAAGGGGGGCTTGGTTTCTTGATGGACGAAGGGGTTGATTCAGAAGCTGCCATGTCAAACGCATCCATCAGGGGGTGGCCCACATAGTCCACCTTTACCCCTCTCTCCCCGTAAAAGGATTTCTCAAAGGGCAAAATGACTGCCATGCGATCCACACGCCTTGCAATCTTTTTTACCCTTCCTCTCCTCCACGCCCACACCTGCGGACTGATATAATACAAGACGGGGACCCGGGAACGGTTTGCCATCTTGGCCAGATGCAGGTTGAACTCAGGATAGTCCAGTAGGATGAGGAGATCGGGACGGAAGTTTTTCAATATGTATTTTATTTTGCTTCGCGCCTTGGCAATGGTGCGGAGTCTGACCAAGGCCTCAGTCACTCCAACCACGGCCATTTCAGAGGAGGGTACCAGGATCTTGACTCCGGCCCGCTCCATCTTTCTTCCTCCAATTCCCCAGAAGATAACGTTCGGATTTGAGCGCTTTATGGCCCTCACCAGATTTGAACCATGCAAATCGGCCGATGCCTCACCGGCAATGATCACTGCGAGTTTGGAACTTTTGGTACTAGAGCGTTCAGGAATTCTTGCAGCCTCTCTCGATCTGGTCTATGATGCCGAGGGCAACCCTGAGGGCATTCCGCCCATCTTGCCCGCTTACAACCGGCTCTGACCCATTGATGACGGCAGCCACAAAGGAAGCGATTTGATCGGCCAGAGGGTCGGTGTCTGGATGTTTTGCTTTGCTGGTGATGACATTGGGAAAATTATTGGAATCCCTGTTTTCGTTATCAAGTCGAATGACTGTGAGTTGTCTTTTTCCGCAATCAGCAGACATATAAGCGTCCGGCTGAAACACCCGGATCTTCCGCAGCATCTTTCCCGACACCCGGCTTGCGGTCAGATTGGCTGCCGTGCCATTTTCAAAGATAAGCCTGACGTTGGCTATGTCCGTCTTATCCGTAATTACTGACATCCCCACGGCATGGACTTCTTTGACCTCCGATTTCACAGCACTGAGGATAATGTCCAGATCGTGGATCATCAGATCCAGGACCACATCTACATCCGTACCCCGGACGGTAAAGAGGTTCATTCGATGGGCCTCAATGAAAATGGGCTTGTTGAGTAAGGATTTCATCTCGACGACGGCAGGATTGAAACGCTCAACAAGCCCCACCTGGAGGACCAGATCCCTTTCTTGGGCCATACTTATCAAGGTGTCTGCCGGCTCAAGTTTGTATGTGATGGGTTTTTCAATAAGAAGATGCACACCTTTGGACAGGACATCTCTGGCCACTTCAAAATGTTTCTCTGTGGGCACGGAAAGACTGACCGCGTCCACAATATCAAGGATTTCGTGGTGGCTTCGGTAACCCTTGGTATTGTAATACCCTGCTATCTCTGTCAGCCGATCGGGATTGGTGTCTACCACCCCCACCAGTTCCACATGGGGAATGGCCTGATATTTCTGCACATGATATTCCCCGAGGTGACCAACCCCTATTACGGCAACCTTTAATCTATCCTGGTTCACGTCAATAATCTGCCATCATCTGATTTATAAGATACAATGGTAATGCCAGCCCTATCCGCATATTCTATCATCTCTGACTTGTCAAACAGTAAACTTTTTTCTGCCTCAACGGCAAGGACCGATGCCTTCACCCGAGACATCACCTTTAGGGTTTCAAGACCGACCGAGGGGACATCAAAACGGAGATCCTGTCCCGGTTTGCTGACCTTGACCACAACGGCCTTTTCTTTAGCCAGTCTCCCACCCCTCTGAATGGTCTCATCCGTACCTTCGATTGCCTCAACGGCCAAGACCGTTTTTTTTCTCAGCACCACACACTGGCCAATATCCAACCCCCCCAGTTCCTTTGCCACCTTCCATCCGAATTGGATGTCCTCCTTCTCTGCCCGGGTGGGTCTTCTCTTGGTAAAGCACCCGGGGGGTGCCAACAGTTCGGGTAAATAGGATGTGGAACTGACGATTTCTATTCCCTCGTTAGCCAGTTCCCTGGCCACGGCCCTCAAGATATCATCGTCATGAAATATGGCCAGCTTCGACACGACCGAAAGGGCCTTCAGATCGGGCCTGATTTCAAACATCCTTCGCTTTCGAATGGCCCCCGCCATGAGGGCATTTCGGACGCCATTTTTCTTAAATGCCTTTATGAGTTGCCCCAACTGCCCCAGTTTTATCCAGACGAGATGGTCGACCTCCTCTGAGAGCGATGCATCGGTTTCCTCAAGATGCGCCACCGCCACCACACGTAGCCCCCGTTTCCTTGCGGCCTGTGCCACCATGAGCGGAAACTGTCCGCCACCGGCAATCAGGCCAAGGACGTCGTCCTTTTCAGGTCCTGTCTTTCCCAATCGTCCCTCGATGCTGCCTCTTTCCTCACCTTTGTTCACTTCAGGTGCCTACGACCAGCTGTCTCCTATCTAAGCACGCCCATCTTCGAACCATCAAGAAAGCTTAAAAGCATCTCCAGTTCGGGCAGGGGCTCAAGCTTCTCCCTGACCTGTCTTATGCCCTCATCAAACCTCTTATTCTCCCGCCAGATGATTCTGTAGGCCCTCTTCAATACGTCTACCGTATTTTGAGAAAAGCCCCTTCGTATCAGCCCCTTCTGGTTAACGCCGTAAAGTTTTGCTCTCGGACCGGCCGTTATCATAAAAGGCGGCACGTCCCTGTCAATCCCTGCTTTGGCGCCAAGGAAGGCATGCGCCCCTATCCTGACAAATTGCTGAACCGCCAAAAAGGCTCCCAGGGTCGCGTACTCTCCTATTGTGACGTGTCCGCCAAGGGTGGCACCATTGGTCATGATAACATTGTCGCTCAGGCGGCAGTCATGGGCCACATGTGCGTATGCCATCAAATAGGTGCGATTGCCGACGACTGTCTTCCACTCCTCCTTGGTTGTGGCACGGTTTATGGTGACATACTCACGAACAACATTGTCATCTCCCATGATGAGACGTGTCTCTTCCCCTTGATAACCCATATCCTGGGGTGGGGAACCTATGGATGAAAAGGGATAGATTCTATTCCTCTCCCCAATCTGCGTGTGGCCCTCAATGATCACGTGGGCTCCGATCTCCGTGTCACGCCCCACCCTAACATGGTCCCCTATGGTACTGTAAGGACCGACCTCGACACCGGGAGATAGCTCAGCGTGCGGACTGATCACTGCCGTCCTATGAATCGCGACAGGCCTCTGTTTCCCCATGAATTCCCCGCTTTCGCCGGCATCTTATCCGAGCGTGGCCACCAGTTGAGCTTCGGCCACCAACTCGTCGTCCACAAAGGCCTTTCCGGCCATCTTCCACACCCTGGAGCCGGTCCTTAAAGGTTTAACTTCGAATCTGAGTTGATTTCCCGGGACAACAGCCCTCCGAAATTTCACCTTATCCATGGATACGAAGAAGACGGGATCTTCCTTTTCTTTTTCCGTCACCCCGCCGATTGTCAACCGTGCCAGGACACCTCCCACCTGGGCCATGGCCTCGATGATAAGTACCCCCGGCATGATGGGTTTGCCTGGAAAATGTCCTTGAAAAAAGGGTTCATTCGCTGTCACGTTCTTGATGCCAACCACTCTCTTTCCCAATTCCAACTCCGTTACCATATCAATCAGAAGGAAAGGGTAGCGGTGGGGGAGTATCCTAATGATGTCTTCATAGGTTAAAGGCAGTTTCATGATTTTTCCTGTTTTCCCGGGTTTTCCTTCTCCTGTCTTTCCATTCTCTTTTCGAGATCCTTAAGACGCTTGTTGAACTGAGGCAGTCGTGACATTAGGCCGGTAGCCTTCAGATAAAGCCTGTGCGGTATTGCCGGAGTCCCGGAGACCACGCCTCCGGGAGGAATAGATTTTGCAACACCTGCCTGCGGGGCGATCATGGCTCTGTCCCCAATTTCCAGGTGATCGGCAATACCAACTTGTCCTCCCATTATCACCTCCCGGCCGATATGGACACTCCCCGAAATTCCCACCTGTGCCACCAGTATTGCGTCTTCTCCGATTACCACGTTATGGGCCACCTGCACCAGGTTATCCAGCTTTGCCCCCCTCTTGATCCATGTCTTGCCCAAGGCGGCCCTGTCAATACAACTATTGGCCCCTATCTCCACGTGGTCATCAATCTGGACGATACCCGTCTGAGGGATCTTCACAGAAGTGGAACCATCCCGAACATATCCGAATCCATCGCTTCCTATAACACAGCCCGCGTGGATGATTACCTTGTCTCCAATCAGACAATCGTTCAGGATCGTGACATTGGGATAAATCAAGGTCTCCTTTCCGATCTTGACGCCATTGCCAATGAAAACACCTGGGAAGAGGACAGTCCCCTCCCCTATAGCCGCCCCTTCCCCAATGTACACCTGAGGATAGATGGAGACGTTCTCCCCTATCTCACAACTCTCATGGATGACGGCCCCTTCGCTGATGCCAGCAAACCTTGGGACTGGGGGAGTGAAAAGGCCCGCCACCTTGGCATAGGCCAACTCGGGATTGGAAACCGCCACCTGAGATCCTTTGAAAGATGGATTTTCCTTTGGCACAAACACCGCAGATGCCTTGGTTTTCTTGAGGACCTCCTTGTACCGCCGGTCAGCAAAAAACGAGATCTCTCCCGGGCCCGCACCCTGCAAGCTGTTGACCCCTGCGATCATTATGCCTTCATCGCCAATCACCCTCCCCTCAACGCGTTGGGCGATTTCCCCAAGGGATAGTTCCAACCGCTAACCCTCCTTTTGCTTTATTCGGTCATATGCCTTTCTTACCTGATCTGTTATATTAATGGAATCATTATAATAGATGAGACCCACAGCCCCTTGCTCAAGAATTATTGTGTACCCGTCTCTTTTCGCAATTTTTTCAACTATTTTCTCTATCTCTCTCCCAACCTTTCTGGTGGCGTCGATCTCGGCGTCTTTCATGTCCTGGGTCACTTCACCATAGATATATTTATAATGTCGCCGTTTTTTTTCCAGTTCCATCTGTTTGTCTTCTTTGGCGTCAAGGCTCAACATCATGCTCTGTTTCCTCAACTCCTCATCGAGCCTGAGTATCCCTTCCTCTTCGGCCTTCAATTTCTTTTTGAGCATATCAAATTTCTTTTTCAGCCTTTCCCTTATCTTCTGAAATGAACTGGACGTCCGTTGCAGTTCTTGCATATCCAAGACACCAATCTTTGTTTTATCTTCTGCGAAGGCCGGGTTTTGAAAGGAAAAAACCAACAAGATACCCAGCAGGATGAAACGGTATAGCTTCATATCTTACCCCCTAACCCGGACAAACCGGAGCAAAAAATTAATTCGTCGAAAACAATTCTACCACAAGAAATTCCAAATTTTCAAAAAGGTCCGAACCGGAAGCCCTTTTCTGGCATGACACCCGAAAATTTTTGTCGGACAACATGAATCCCTAATCGAGGGTCCCTCCCACAGTAAATTCCCATCTTCCTGCGGACTCACCGGGCTCACGGCCTATGACCCACCCATATTCGAGACGGAGAGGCCCAATGGGGGAATACCACCTGACACCTGCGCCAGCCGATTTCTTTAGACCGTTGCTGTTGATAATGCCGGGGGGGGGGTCTGTGCCCATACATTACCGGCATCAAAAAATACAAGTC
>JABMQV010000268.1 GCA_013203065.1 Desulfobacteraceae bacterium
CCTTAACGCGCCTTCTTCTCCCATTCTAGCCAAGGCCTTCTGCCTTCAACTCTTTATTCTTGGTGGCCTTTGGCTAAAACTACGTTCCAAGATTTCCGATGCAATTCGGTTTTTCAACATTTCAATGGAACCACCTGCAACCATCCACCCGCGCGCACGCTGGTAAAGATAGGCCAACGGAAACTCTCTGGACATTCCGTAGCCTCCGTGTATTTGGATTGCTTCACGGCACACATATTCAGCAGTTTCATTACAGCTAAGTTTTGCCAACGAAGAATTTAAAGCACTGGGCAGGCCCCTGTCTGCATCAACGACGGCCTTGTATAGCAACCATCGTGTCTGTTCAAGGCGCAGCTTCATGTCGGCTAACTTCCACTGAATTCCTTGAAATTCGCAAAGTGGTCGATTGAATTGGATACGTTCTTTGGAATACTGCAAAGCCTTTTCATAGGCGAGTTCTCCTACCGCAAAGGATCGACTCGAGTTTCCTAGTCTTTCCACGTTGAAAACCGACATAAGTTTCTTGAAACCCTGTTCGGACATCAAAACGTATTCTTTTGGAACTCGGCAGTCATCAAAATAGAGCGTGGTATTATGCTCCCCCGACATATATTTCTCCACTTTGCCTCTGGAAAAACCCGGCGCTGTTTCCGGCACAATAACGGCTCCTGAAGATTCCACGCCTTTCCCAAATCGACACCACACACAAAAATATCCTGCCACGTCCCCGTTTGAATTAAAGATCTTGCTGCCGTTAAGCACCGCTTCTTTCCCATTGAGACGGGCTGTTGTGCGCAAATCTGTCACTGCAGAACCTGCGTTCGGCTCAGACATCGCTGCAGTAATGATGGTTTCACCGCGTAAGAGCCTCGGGAGAACCTCCTTTTTCAGGAAATCATTCCCCAGAAAAGCTATTTGCTGGATGGCGCCAAAGTTACCTGCTTGAAACACATCCCCCGTATGCGGGCAAACCTTCGTAATCTCGATAATAGCGATAACGGCATCCATCAAAGTGCCACCCTGCCCCCCGTCCTCAATCGGAATCCTGACTCCCATAAGGCCGTTTTCTGCAAGGATCTTTGCGTTTTCCCAAGGGTATTCATCTTCCCATGTAAAGGCCTTTTCCGCAAAATACCTTTCTGAAAGTCTGCGAACACTATCTTTCAGTATCTGCTGTTCTTCTGTAAAGAGAAAATCCATAGAGCCAACCCCCTCCCAATCTTAACACTATTTTTTGATGATAAGCGCATCGACCACCTTTACGCCTTTTCCTTTAGGATAGATCATCAAGGGATTGATATCCAATTCTTGGATAACTTCCTTGAAATCCTCAGATAATTTGGAGACCTTTAGTAGAGTTGAAACGATTTCGTCAATATCCGTCTTTTCCATTCCACGGTACCCTTTGAGAAGAATCGAACTTTTCGTTTCATCAATCATCTCCCGGGCATCTAGCTCCGAAATCGGTACAACTCTATGAGCAACATCCTTAAACACTTCCACGAAAACGCCACCTAGGCCAAACAATAGAGTCGGGCCAAACTGCGCATCCTGAGACATCCCCACGATGCCCTCAATGCCCTTTTCCACCATTTCCTGAATTAAGACCCCATCTATCCTGGCATCATTTTTAAAATGCCTGGCTTTCGTTATTATTTCAGCAAACCCCTTCACAAGGCTTTCTTCGGAATCAATCCCAAATTTCAGGACACCAGCTTCGGTTTTATGAGGTATATCAGAGGACAGTACCTTAATTACCAAGGGATAACCTATCTTTTTAGCAATTGATTTCGCTTCTGAAAGGTCCTTAGCCAGTTCTTCAGTTACTAATGCGATACCGTACTCGGCCAAAATCTTTTTGCTGTCATGTTCATGCAACACCCTGTCAGGTGAACTTAAAATACGATCTAGCACACCTCGATCGGGTTTAACCGCCGCTATTTCATCCTTTACATGCCCTACATCAATTCGCTTTTTTAGAAAATTACCATAGTTAACCAAGTAACCAAGGGCTCTTCCACATGCCTCGGGTGTTCGGAATGAGGGGATGCCGTTTTTTTCAAACAGTCGCAATGCGTCCTCGGCATTTGGAGTGCAATAGGCAACCAATGGTTTGTTTGTACTTTTATTGACTTCCACAATGGGTTTTACCCCCATTTCAGGAGCAAATTGACTTGATGTTCCAACCACACCAACCACAGCGTCGAAGGAATCATCCTTGAGTAAGACCTCAAGCCCTTTCTTGTATCCGCCGCCGACGCCTGACATGGTCACATCCATAGGGTTAGATTTTGCAGCAAAACTAGGTAGGAACCCTGAGGCTTCCTCAACCGCTGCATCCACCGGAAGAGGAAATTCAAGGCCCGCCTGAGCACCTGCTTCGACAAACAATGTCGCCCCTCCACCGCTCGTTGTGACAACACCCACGCGGTTTCCCTTGGGAGGATCTGTCTTACAAAATAGTGCTGAGACTTCCAGAAGATCTTCAAGTGTCTCAACCCGCGTAACACCTTTCTGTCTAAAAACCGCATCATAGACAGCATCCGATCCTGTCAAGGCACCTGTGTGTGAAGCAGCAGCTTTAGCCCCGATACTAGTACGACCTACCTTAAGGACAATGAGGGGTTTCCCCATTTCCAACGCCTCATCTGAAACCCTGAAGAAACGTTCGGCGTTTCTAAGCGCTTCAAGAAATAGGGCAATGACTTTGGTCTTGGAGTCATGGAGTAAGTATTCAACATAGTCGCACGCCTCTAGATCCATTTCGTTTCCCGTAGAAATAACGTAGCTGAATCCAATCCCCCGCGCTTCTGCACGTGCAACATATGCCCCTGTTAACCCACCGCTTTGAGAAACGAGACCTATACTCCCCCTAGTGAGGTTATCAAGTTCATAGCATACAACCGGAGATAAAATGACGTTTTCCACAATATTGGCAATACCAGCGCAGTTGGGACCCACAACCCTCAAGCCTGCTTCTCTTGCCAACCCCTTGATCTCCTCCTGCTGTTTTCTCCCCTCCTGGCCTGTTTCACCCAAGCCGGCACTGTGAATTATGGCACTCTTTACACCTTTCTCTATACACTGCTCCAATGTTTCGGGAACTTTCCTAGCCGCAACTTGAATAAAGGCCGTATCCACGGACTCCGGTAGCTTCAAGACAGAGTAAAAGCATGGGAAACCAGCAATTTCATCATAACCAGGGTTTACAGGATAGATCTTTCCCGCGTATCCGTGCTTAATAAGGTATTTAAGGGTTTTACCCGTAAATTTGGAAAAATCTGATGATGCGCCGATAATCGCAACTGATTTGGGTGAAAGCATATGTTTCAATTGATCAGTAATCCCTTCCATTTCCTAAGCCCCTTTGGTGAATTTGTGACACCAGCTTTACATCCGAGACAAAACCAAGCTCTCTGATGCTTTTAGGTTTTCTGTTTAATCCCGTGCAAAAAGAAAGGTGTGTATTCTCAAAGCTGGGATGTTCTTGATACTGCAATATTTGGTTCTCAACCAAGCGAAGACTTCCAATAATGCGCTCCGGTCCGGCTCTAATGTGTTTCTTTATCGTATCTATAGCTCCTTCTGGGTTGCGATTTTTCAATGCGACAAAGAACTCCCGATGCTCCCTTTCACTTCTTGAATCCGGGATTCAGCCAAGTACCCTGATTTATATGTGAGGTAGATATGCTCGAGAATATCATCCAAAAACCTGCATCTAAACTTATTGATGGGCACCTTCTCCAATTTTGAGATGAAATTGCAGGTCAAAGAGCAGGAGAGCGCGGCGGTCTGTCTCGTTATATTGTCTGAAGGCCCGTCTGATTTCATTTAGATTTTCGGGGTTGAGGTTTTCGATAACTGAGGGACTGATATATATCTCAAGAGCCTCTCTGGCCTGATAAAACTGCCGGTCCTCAGTTTCAGTTATCTCTTTAATCCCTTATTCATAACACTGACATATCGAGGGGTGAGTATTCGCCCTGATAAAGGAAGCTTGTAATATGACTAACTGAGAGATTCTCCAGATTCATGATGTTTTCCCCCAGCCTCTTGACTTTTTCTTTGGTAAGCACCTGAGTTGCATTGGTGTGAAATTTCTCCATGAGTTCCTCAAGGCTTGCGGGGGTCTCAGGTTCCCCCTTGGCGAGGTCAATGGATGTGAAATAGGATTGGCCTGAGACAGTCTTGAGGGTAACGGAAGCACCCCTCTTGTCAGGATACAACACTCCCCAGTCCTTCCCAGGAGATACCTTTATCCTATCGGCCAGTGATTTTATTCGCTCATCCCTGATGTTCGCCTCAGTGAATTTATCCGTGGAGAGGTCCCCCAATAAAATTGCCATTGCAACGGAGAAGGGGATGCTGAACTTAGCTGCAGAAACTGTTTCTGGGTGGACGGTGTGTCCGCAGAATTGGATTGCCACGGGATATGTCTCGATCTCAATCCCCGTTATGTCCTGGGGGGCTATACTGTTTTTCCTAAGGATCTCTAGGGCAGCATCGATGGCAGGATGCGTATGTCGGCATGCGGCATGGAACTTGAAGTAGGTTCCCAGGATCTCGAATGATTCACCCAGTCCCTTCAAAAGGACATCGGGATCAACGGTATCCGCCATAGCCCCTAAAAAACCCTTTTGACCCTCAAAGATGCTGACTGGACCTTTTGCTCCATTTCGAGCAAAGATTGCTGCTAAGAGGCCCGCTAATGCAGCCTTTCCCGAGTGAAGCGACTTCACCATTGCCCCATCATGCAGGATCTCCAAGAGTCCCGCTCCCTGAAGTCCTGCCATTCCAATAGAATTTACCATTTCTTCCTGGCACAAGCCAATGAGTTTACCAGACGCAACAGCAGCTCCAAAGGCACCCACCGTCCCTGTGGTATGGAATCCCCTGGATAGATGAGAGGGATTGATAGCCCTGGAAACCCTTAATAACACTTCAAATCCCGCAACCGTTGCCGTAATCAGGTCCTTCCCATTGCTTCCTCTCAATTCTGCCGCCGCTATGGCTGCAGGGACGATTGGAGATGCGGGGTGGACCGCGCCATAACGGTGGCCATCGTCCATGTCCAATGCATGGGAACATATCCCATTTGCGAGAGCAGCATGGATTGCGGGATATTTTTTTCCTCTCTGAATTATAGTGGCCTCGGGCTTTCCCCCCAGGCCTGCAATATATTCAACGGCCATTGCGGGAAATTCCATTCGATAACCCGCGAGAGCTACTCCAATCAAATCCAAGATTGACTTTTTAGCCTGGAGGACGACCTCTTGGGTCAAGTCCTCAAATTGAAGATCTTGAGCGAACTTGGCAAATGCTGTTGAGACATAATCCATTTCTACCTCAGTATAAGAATAAAGCCGGGTAGGAAGTGGCCGC
>JABMQV010000269.1 GCA_013203065.1 Desulfobacteraceae bacterium
GTAGGTATAATCGAGTTATTAGTTCAGAAACTCAGGAATATCAAGGGAGCAACGACTTGATGTTACGATCTGAGGACATAAAGAAATATTATGGAGACTTTTGCGCTTTAGATGGTGTCAGCATACAGGTCAACCCAGACGAATTTGTATCTATTATTGGCCCAAACGGGGCAGGCAAGACGACCCTGGTGGATGTTCTGACCGGTCGCTTTAAGCCTGAAACGGGTGCTGTTTACTTTAAAGAAAAAAACATTACAGGCATAAAACCGGAAAAACTCTGCAAGCTCGGAGTGGCCAGGTCTTTTCAACTGGTCAATATCTTCCCTGAGTTAACGGTCCACGAATTTCTGACAGTCGCCATCATTTCAAGGCTTGGAAGAGGGACAAGGCTATTATCCAGCCTGAAGCGCAATAAAAAAATTAATGAAGAGACTCTTGAGATAGCAAGACTTTTTGGATTAGAAGATAAAAAAGACATGCATGCAAAGGATTTGCCCCAAGGAGACAAAAAACTGTTGGACATTGCATCAGCATTTGCCCTGCATCCGGAAATCATAGTATTAGATGAACCCACCAGTGGAGTAAGCACAAACGATAAGTACCAGATTATTGAGACCCTCATATCCGCATCAAAGGAGATCGGGATTAGATCTATCCTCCAGATTGAGCACGATATGGACATTGTTTTTTCATACTCCGACAGAATCATTGCCCTGCACCAAGGACATATACTCGCAGAGGGCACTCCTAAAGAGATCCAAAACAACGAACAGGTCGTCTCTATGATACTCGGCGGCCACAGGCAAGCGAGCCATTAAGGGGGACAATTAGCAACGGTGCTTAAACTCGAGCATATAAACATGTTTATCCAGGCTAGCCATATCCTCAGAGACGTATTTCTCGAGGTGGCAGAGGGGGAGGTTGTTTGTCTTATTGGCCGAAATGGTGCAGGAAAGACTACGACGTTGAGGACTATTATGGGATTTCTATCCCCACAATCCGGCACGATAGAATTTCAAAAACAGGATATATCAGGACTTCCAACATACAAGATAGCCCAAATGGGTCTCGGCTATATGCCGGGAGATGGGGGAATATTCGCTGATTTGACTGTCCATGAGAACATTGAAATTGGCTCATGGATGAGAGAGACATCTCTAACCCCCGAAGAAAAGGTGGGGTTTGCCTATCAGAGCTTCCCCCTGTTAGAAAAATATAGGTCCAGAAAAGGGGATCAAGTGAGCGGGGGGGAGCGGAAGATGCTCGCCATCGCCAGGGCGTTTGCGTCGGATCCGACAATGCTCTTGTTGGATGAACCTTTTGAAGGGTTGTCTCCTGTCATAATCCCGGGTATCAATGAAAAAATTTATGAGGGCACAAAAAATGGCCTTTCAATCCTCATTGCGGAGTCTGAGTTGCACCACGTGCCAGAATTCACGAATACGCTTTATGTCATAGAGAGAGGGCAGATTATTTTCGCAGGTAAGCCCGAAAGGGTGCAGCATGAAGAGGACATAATGAGGATTATCGGCGGGAGTGCTACCCAGTGATGAAGATTTGAGTATATGAAGACATTTCGTAGGGTAGACATTTGGACTGATTTACTTTGAGCTCAGGGCAAAACATTCTTGGGCTCTAGCCCTTTTAGGAGGAGTGAAGATGGCAAGAGAACCGAAACCGGACTTTGAAAGATACATGACAACCCTCCATTGTGAAGAACCCGATCGGGTACCGTTGGGAGATTGGCACGTGGACCAATTACCCAAGGAAAGCTTCATGGGCAGAAACATTGTCACCTTGCAGGATCAGGTGGACTTCTGGTACACGGCCGGGTTTGATTTCGTCACGTCATCTTCGGGAATTCTGGAACCGGTCCGCGCCCCGGAAGGTATGACCACCAAAGGAGAAGCTGTCCACACCGAATATGGAGACAAGGTTGCCAGAGAATGGGCACAAGAGCACGAAGGAGTTATGACCAATTGGGAGCAGTTCGAAAAATTTCCTTGGCCCTCGGTGGACGAATTCGATCTATCTCAGTGGGATTCTTTCGATAAAAATCTTCCGAAAGGGATGAAGGCCATCCTCCTTTTGGGCAAGATATACACGTATGTTTGGATGTCCATGGGCGCAGAGACCTTTTTCAATGCCCTTGAAAACAATGAAGAGCTCGTTGCGGCCATATTCGATAAGGTAGGACAGATCCAATACGAGACGTTTCTCAGGGTGATCGAACATCCTAATGTGGGGGCTGTGCTCAATCCGGACGACATTGCCCACAATACAGGGCTTCTGGTTCACCCTAAGTATCTGACGAAACACCTTTTCCCATGGTACAAAAAGATGGGAGATGTGTGTCGCGACAGGGGCATAGGGTGGATCTTCCATAGCGACGGGGATTGTACCGATGTTTTGGATGATCTGATTGAATGTGGATTTCACGCCTTCAACCCCGTCCAGCCCAAATGCATGGACATCGTGGAAGTGAAGAAGAGATGGGGCGATAAACTTTGCCTGATTGGTAATCTTAATCTGGATTCGACCCTCACACTGGGCAGTCCCGAAGACGTCCGGGCGGAGGTCTATGAAAGGATCCGAACCATCGCTCCTGGCGGTGGGTACATGGTTGCGTCATCGAACTCCATTACAGACTATGTCCCGCTTGAAAATATGAAGGCCCTGATCGATGCCACGTTTGAATTTGGTCGGTATCCCATCGAGCTTGAAGAAGGTGGCGTGAAAGGAATAATCTGGACATTCCAGGCCAAACCCAAATTGGAGAAGGTTGAGATAGTGACTGAACTGGACGTTGAGGCCTATGTCTCGGCACTCCTTATAAAAAATGTTCCTCGCCTCATCGAACTCGTACAAAAAGATATGGACTCTGGGCTGAATCCGTCGGATATAGTAAAAAAGGGATTTGTCACCGCCATGACGATCATCGGCGAAAAATTCCAAAACGGTGAGATCTACATACCGGAAATGATGATCTCTGCCAAGGCCATGTCAGAGACATTGTCGCATCTTGAAGACCAGCTTGTTCTGAGAAGCGATGAAAAGCAGGGGACCGTCGTCATTGGCACGGTCAAAGGTGACCTCCATGATATCGGAAAAAACCTTGTGATCATGATGCTAGAGGGTCAAGGTTTCACTGTAGAGGACCTGGGCATCTCTGTTGACCCTGAAAAATTTGTGCAAACCGTCAGGGAGAAAAAGCCGGATATTGTGGGCATAAGTGCCCTATTAACCACGACCATGATCGAGATGAAGAAAACCATCGATACCCTTCAAAAGGCAGGAATGAGGGATTCTGTTAAGGTCATCGTGGGGGGTGCGCCTGTGACCGAGAAGTTTGCGAAAGACATAGGAGCCGACGGGTTTGCCTATGACGCTCCAGGTGCAGCCCAGAAATGTAAAGAACTCCTTTCCAGTTAGGAGTGGCTGAGGTAAGTAAGGATCAGATAATGCCAGGATTGGCTTCTGACAAGACAAATAAGCGACAAGTCATTGTGGCCTGCCGAGTGGTGGAACCGGAACTTGAATGGGCGCGCCAAGGGGACAACCATGTGGAGATCCGTTACATTGACCAGGGTTTACACCGAAGACCCAAAGACATGGCTGGCTTGGTACAGGAGCAAATCGATCATGTAGCGGGATATGCCACACAGATCGTTTTGGCCTATGGTCTGTGTTCTAACGGGATTGTGAGGGTTACGGCAAGACGGCAAGGATTGATCGTTCCCCGATGTCATGATTGCATCGGCCTACTCTTGGGATCGCCGGCCGCTTATAAAAAGGCCTTCCAAGAAAGACCAGGGACCTATTATCTGACACCGGGGTGGGTCGCGGAAAAAAAGGACCCATTGGGCATCGTCGAGTATGAATACGAGCCGAAGTTTGGTCGAGAAACGGCCATCTGGGTCATGGAGGAGGAGCTCAAACACTACACCCATATTGCATTGATCAATTCCGGCGTGGATGACCTGACTCCTTTACGACAGAGGGCCTTGGAAAACGCCCATGTCTTTAAGAAAGAATATGAAGTGATTCAGGGAAGCCTGGACTATTTTGACAAGATCATTCGGGGTCCTTACTCTTCTGATTACTTTTTCAATCTCAAGTCCGGTGAACAGGTGACCCTAGAAATGTATCTTGAGGAATCTACGTAAGATTGAACAGCAAATCTCCTTGTTTCCCAGTTTCAGATCCCATTTTCTCTGGCTCTAATGGCCTTTAATAGAAATTCGGACGTGACCGGGAGTCTAGTTATCCTGACCTCCACAGCGTCATAAACAGCGTTGCATATGGCTGCGACAACCGGGTCCGTAACTGCTTCCTTACACTTTTCGCTCCAAAGGGTCCATAGGGGTCCTCTTCTTCCACAATGACCGTTTTGATGTCAGGCATATCCTCTATGGTGGGTATTTTGTAATCACTAACCTTTTAAGGCACTATGCCATCTAATCATCAAGGCTTTTTAGGGGTAATCGATATCGTTGTACCTTTTTGATTTTGTACGAAAGCTTCACAAATTAGTCTCAGGACAGGAGGTAACAAATGGCCTGGATCACCGAACCAGAAAGACAGACCCCAGTGATTGCCAATGTTGACCTGCTCATCTGTGGAGGCGGTTTTGCTGGGGTAGCTGCCGGAGTATGTGCTGCGCAGAATGGGTTAAAGGTCCTGTTGCTGGAAAAGTACGGTTTCCTGGGTGGGCTGGCTACCGCAGCCCTGGTAATAACCACTCCCCCGCTAGATAATGGAATCAATATCGAAATTGCCAAGAGATTGAAGGAAAAGGCCGTTTATGCCCCATGCCTACACTCGGGAGAAGAGGTGAAATGGCTGAACCTGCATGCCATTGACCCGGAGATAGTAAAATATGAATTTGTCCATATGTTACAGGAACGGGGTGTTGATCTCCTCCTGCACACCTATATCGTCGACACCATCATGGAGGGTGACGTCGTCAAGGGCGTCATCTTAGAGAGTAAGGCGGGCAGGCAGGCTATCCTGGCAAAGATTGTAATAGATACAACGGGCGATGCGGATATCGCGGCCTTTGCCAGTGCCCCATTCAGGGTAGCCAAAAAACCCATGACCATGATGTTCAACATGGTAGGGGTCAATGTGGAGAAGGCCTTAGCCGAGTTCGGCAACTGGGGCGGCATCAAGAAGGTGGTAAAGGAGGCCATAGATAAAGGTGTACTGCCTTTCGACTTGGGAATCCATCCGGAATTTGGTTCCCCTGGTGTTTATGCCGAGAAACTCGTCTACGATGACGAAATAAATGTATGGTCCGGTAATCTGCTGGACATGAACGGCTTAGAACCAAAGGATTTGACAAAAGGGGAGATCATAACCAGAGAACATGTGATGAGGCTCGCCACCTTCCTGAAGAAGAATGTCCCTGGTTTCGAGAAGTCCAGGATTGAATACACTGCAACCCAAATGGGCGTACGTGCAACAAGGCAAATAATTGGGGAAGCTTCACCTTCTATGGATGAGGTCAAGGACAAGAAATTTGATGACACCGTTGTCAAACCCTATGCCAAGAGCGAGATGAGATTGCCCTATGGCTCTCTTCTACCCCAAAAGGTAGAAAATCTTTTGGTGGCTGGCAGATGTATCTCGGCCGAGGAAGACGCCATGGGTCAACTTCGGCTCATACCCGTTTGTTCGGCAACCGGACAGGCCGCTGGCGTCGCTGCAAACCTTGCCCTCAAGGAAGGTATAACCCTTAGAGAGCTGGATATACCATTATTACAAAGAACTCTGGCAGCACAGGGGATGGATCTACAACTCCCCAAGAAAATGGCGATATAGATGACGATTTGTTTTCCACTCTACCTCTTGCCCTAAGGCTGCCTTACGGGCATTTTGAAGGGCTAATTGAGGGGCGACCGCATCCTGCACCGCGATCCCTACCGTTTTAAAAAGGGCGCTTTTCCTATAAATAGGGTTTGACACAAAACCTTATAAAGAAAGGAGAAGCACCCATGAAAGTTGAAATCAGCGTACCAGAC
>JABMQV010000270.1 GCA_013203065.1 Desulfobacteraceae bacterium
GTACCTCTCGGCACAACGGTTTTCAAGACCGGCGCCTTCAACCACTCGGCCATCCCTCCTGATTACAACTTCCATTACTCTAATGATATTCACCTTGGCCAGGGCGTGTCAACCCCAAGGTTGCATAACAGCACATCGGGAACAGAAAAAAACCGCCAGCAAGTTGTGCCTATTTAAAAAAACATCCCAAGGAGCAAATGAGAGATGTGTATGGTCACCGCCGTTTTACAGTTCTCTATTATTGAGGGACTATCTTTGCAGGCAACAATGAGGCGGCATCCCTGTCCAGGATCCAGGTCAATTTTCCCTCTGATGGAGATATCTCTTGGGCTGGCAGAAGCGCCTGACTGTCCTCAAATATTGCCTTGAGAATGGGGGCCTTCCCCATGCCCGTGGCCAAGAATACGATTCGTCTTGCATGGTTGAGGACGGGATAGGTCATGGTGAGGCGGGGAAGATAGGGGTCCCCCCCAGTGACTGTCTCCAAAAGCCCGTTCTCGTTATCTGAAGAAGCGTTGTCAGGAAAAAGAGACGCTATGTGCCCATCTTTGCCGACCCCCAATAATATCAGATCAAAGACGGGAAGTTCCCCCGTTTTCAGACAAAAGAAATCCATCAATTCTGTCTGGTATCTTGAGACCCCAATCTCAGGGGGAAGCCGGCCCGGCATTGGATGTATCTGTCTAGGGGAAAGGGGGAGCCTCTCCAGGAAGTCTTCCTTGGCTGTACCGTAATTGCTGCCCGGGTTATCCTCTGGGACGCACCGTTCGTCGACCCAGAATATATGGGCGCCATCCCATTGGACCTCAGACAGAAATGGTTCTTCCGCCAGGATCCTGTGGAACAATCTGGGGGTAGAGCCACCAGAGAGTGCCACGGCAAAACGTCCCCTTTTGGAAATGGACTCTCCGCATACGTCGGCAAAGATAGTCGCTGCCGTCAGAGCTGCCTTGGCCGGGTTGTCTTTGATGATCACGTGATGTGTATCCAAAGGAAAAGGACTCGTGCGAGATCTCATAGGGATAAGGTCGTCGGCGAAGACAGCCGCGGGTCACCCTTGATCAAAACGAATGAGCTTCAGAAAAGAGTCTCCCTTGAGACTGGTTCCCCCCACCAGGGCGCCGTCTATATCTTGCTCCAACATAAGGTCTTTTATATTGTCGGGTTTTACGCTCCCTCCATACAGGATGCGAACCCGGGATGCGGTTTTGGCGTCAAAACTTTCCTCGGTCCACTCGCGGATGAATCGGTGGACCTCCTGTGCCTGCAACGGCGTTGCGGTTTTGCCTGTGCCGATGGCCCATACGGGTTCATAGGCCAGAATAGTGGAATGGGGCATGATCCCGTCGGATCTGCAATTATTCAAAGAAAGATCAAGCTGCTCCTTTAGTACCTCAAATGTCTGGCCTCCCTCTCGTTGCTCAAGGGTCTCACCGATACACAAAATTGGGACAAGACCCAGGAGAGATGCTGCCTTTACCTTGAGATCAATGGCTTGGTTTGTCTCTTTGAAAAGGCTTCTTCTTTCCGAATGGCCAATGATCACGTGGGTGCACCCTGCCTCCTGAAGCATCATCCCCGATATCTCACCCGTGTAGGCACCGCTCATTTCCCAGTACATATTTTGTGCGGCCAGAAAGATCTTAGAATCGCCGATCGCATTCCTGACAGCACCGAGGGCTGTAAATGGAGGAGCTACCAACACGTCAACCCCTTCCAATTGATCTGTGACGGCAGCGATTTCCCTGACGAGGTTGATGGAATCATCAATGTTCAGGTTCATCTTCCAGTTGCCGGCAATCAAAGGCCGCCTTGTCGTCATCTTAACTCTCCCATCTCCGAGCAATCAATTATTGATTCCTGGTTCTGCAAATTCGAATTACGAGAAAACCAAAAGGAATAGGTGCTAGATATCGGCCATGAGCAAAGCCAGATCTACCATTCGGTTGGAATAACCCACCTCGTTATCATACCAGGCCAAGATCTTTGCCATATCCTCAATGGCGGCGGTTGAAGGGCCGTCTATAGTAGAGGATACAGGGCTGCCATTGAAGTCAACGGAAACGAGAGGCTCGCTGCTAAATGCCAGGATCCCTTTCAGGTGATTCTCCGCTGCTTCCTTCATGGCATTGTTGATTTCATCCGGAGTGGCGGGCTTACTCAATTGAACAACAAGGTCCACGACCGACACATTCGGCGTGGGCACCCGAATAGCCATTCCATTTAACTTGCCCTCCAGCTCAGGAAGCACCAGGGAAACGGCCTTGGCAGCACCCGTTGTTGTGGGGATCATGGATAGGGCAGCGGCACGGGCCCTTCTGAGATCCTTGTGAGGGAAATCCAATAACCGCTGATCCCCGGTGTAGGCATGCGTGGTGGTCATAAGCCCCTTTTCAATTCCAAAGTGGTCCAGCAGGACCTTACAGACCGGGGCAAGGCAATTTGTCGTGCAAGAGGCGTTGGAGATGATATGGTGCTTTTGTCCGTCATATTCATGTTGGTTCACGCCCATGACGATCGTCAGATCAGGGCCTTTTGCCGGTGCCGAAATGATGACTTTCTTGGCCCCAGCCTCAAGGTGAGCCGAGGCCTTTTCCCGATCCCTGAATAGGCCGGTACATTCAAAAACCGTCTTAACACCCAGCTTCCCCCAGGGTAATCTGCCGGGATCCCTCTCTGAATATATCTCAATCTCTTTTCCATCGACTATCACCGAATGGTCGGTAGAAGATATATCTGCCCCAAGGGCGCCATGAACCGAATCATATTTCAGCAGGTGGGCAAGGGTCGGAGGATCTGTGAGGTCATTTATGCCCAAAAAATCAATATCTCCATTATGAATTCCTGCCCTGAAAACCATTCTCCCTATCCGCCCAAACCCGTTGATAGCCACCTTTAAGGACATCTCTTCCCTCCTTTTTACTGTTGGATTGACACGATTAAATAGGCGCTGAGAATATCATGCGACCTGTCTTACCCTAATGTCATCATCTGCCTCCTGCGAGCCGGCATCTTCCGGCATCAAAGAGAGGGTCATAATTACGGCGTCTTCATTGGTCTCTTTATAATAGTGCGGTCTGCGGCCAATCTCACTGAATCCGGCCCTCTTATAAAGGGCTCGGGCAATGACATTTGAGGGCCTAACCTCCAACCATGCCCTCGTAGCCCCTTGGGATATGCCCACCTCTATCATCTTGTTCAGCAGGCAGCCCCCGAGGCCCCTTCTCCTTTTATCGGGGTGAACGGCAATATTCATCAAGTGAACCTCACCCCCAAAGATCCAGAGGCAGATATAACCTCCAAGTTCTCCATCTTCCAGCAAGACCCACAGGTTGGAGATGGACCTCTTTGCCTCTTCTTCAAAGGCCTTCAAGCTCCACGGAGACGGAAAAGAAACCCTTTCCACCTCTAAGATGTTATCTTGAAACCACTGAAAGTTTTCCGTGGTTACTTCTTGGAGGGAGATCATTCCTATTTCAGTAGTTTTCCTGCCAGGGCAATACTCCTTTTGCCCGCCTGCTCGGCCTTTTCACCGAGTTCACTCAGTGTCAACCTTTCCCGATCCTGGGCAACGGCAATCACCATGGGCAGATTAACCCCGGTCAGGACCTCAACCGTTTGTTCTTTCAAGAAGGACAGGCTCAGGTTGGAAGGGGTGCCACCGAACATGTCTGTAAGGACAAGGACCCCTTGGCCGTGATCGAGGTTCTTTATCTTTTCATCGATGGCCTTTAACAGTTCTTTACTCTCTGATGTCTGGGTGATGGCGATGGCATCAGCACCTTCCAGCCGACCCACAATAAGTTCAGCGGCGTTCAAAAATTCTCTTCCCAAATCACAGTGAGATATGATCAACAATCCTATCATAGCTTCCCCGCCGGTGTTTTATGGTAATCAGTATTCCTCGTCTGCTCGAACGATCGTCTGGTAGAGCTCTTCCCTGGTGCCTATTTCCATTAGCCTTTTGCGGAAGGTGTTGCTTTTCAATATCTTTGCTATTTTTGCCAATACGTGCAAGTGGATGCCGGAAGAGTTGTCGGGGGCCACAAGAAGAAAAAAAAGGTGGACGGGCTGCCTATCAATGGATTGAAAGTCGAGACCATCCTTACTCCTCCCAAATGAGATTAAAGGACGTTCAACCCCTTTAAGTTTCCCGTGAGGAATGGCGACGCCGTCACCGATGCCTGTAGTTCCTAGGTGTTCCCTTTCCACCAGTACCTTCACAAGGGCCCTCTTGTCTATTGAAGGTTCATGATCTGCTATGACCTGGGCCAATTCTTCCAGAACGCCTTTCTTGTCTTTGGCCTTCAATTCGGGGACTATGTTGTTTTCATCTATGATTTCCGAAAGTTTCATTTAATCAATCCGATAAATAGAATGTTTTTTGCCAGGTATTAGTTCGCGGGTTCAATAAGCCCGAGATTACCGTCTCCTCTTTTATAAATCACATTGATTTCTCTGGATTTTGCATTTCTAAAGACAAGAAAGTCCTGTCCCAAGAGACTGAGTTGCATGGCAGCTTCCTCCGGGTCCATGGGTTTGGCGATCATCTTTTCAACCTCAATCAGTGGTTCCTCCCCAGCAAATGCAGAGGAGTCATCCGCCTCTTCGGTCTCCAACCTATCCTCAATCTTGGGGTTCTCGGGTCTGTGATTCCGTATCTTTGATAGATGCCGCTTGACCTGCTTTTCAATTTTATCCATAACCTGGTCAATGGCGGAATACATATCGCCCGTCTCTTCAACCGCCTTGACCAGCGTCCCATTCACGCTAAGCATCACGTCCGCCTGATGTCTGAATTTCTCAACGGTCAGCACCACGTGGGCTTCCGCAGGAGAATCCAGGTATTTCCTTATTTTGGATAGTTTGTCTTCAGCATAGGCCTTCAGGCTTTCAATGGGTTCAGTGTGTCTGAATGTCACGGTAATATCCATAAAATCCTCCTCCCATATAATCGGAACTTAGTGAAAAAAACAGTCAGTAGATGCTTTTCCTCTTGCTTGAAGGGAGTACGCCCATTGACTCCCGATATTTGGCAACTGTTCGACGGGCGAGCTTGACATTAAGGCCCACCAAGATCTCGACAATCTGTTCATCACTATAGGGTTTGTCCTTTCTTTCCGATTTAATAATGTTACGCATATGCTCCTTTACACTCTCAGATGCAACAGCATCTCCGCGAACGCTTTTGATGGAGCTGTTAAAAAAGAACTTGAGTTCAAAAAGCCCTTGAGGTGTATGCACATATTTGTTTGTGGTGGCCCTGCTGACCGTAGACTCATGCATTTGAATGTCTTCAGCCACATTTCTGAGGACGAGCGGCTTAAGGTGGGTGATCCCATTTTCGAGAAAGTTCCTTTGAAATCGAACGATACTTTCCGTGACCCTGTAAATGGTCCTCTGGCGTTGATGGATACTCTTTATGAGCCAGGCAGCGGACCTCAATTTTTCCTGAATATATGCCCTGGCGTTTTCAGACAAAGAGTCCCTTCTCCGAAGGATATCTTTGTAATAGGGGCTTATCCTCAGTTTTGGGAGGCCATCTTCATTTTGTGCAATTTCATAATCATCGCCGGCCTTGAAAACGTATATATCGGGGGTTATGTATATGGTATATTCATCCGAATAGCCCCTGCCAGGTCTTGGCTCCATCCCCTGAATCACTGATACCGCCGAAAGGACTTCGCCGAGAGGCACCGACAGTTTTTTGGCTATCCGATCGTATTTCTTGCCCTCAAGCTCTCCAAGGTGATCCTTGATTATCTTCTCGACCACTGTTCCCTTAAGGTTGTGAAATGCGGCCTGTATGAGCAGCGATTCCCTTATGTCTCTGGCAGCTACGCCTACGGGATCAAAATTTTGGATAAGTTCGAGAGTGGCAAGGACCTTGTCTAATCCGTAACCTGTAATGCGAGAGGCCTCTTCAACGGGGATGTCCAGATAACCATCATCATCCAGATTCCCAATGAGGAGAGCCCCGATCACCTTTTGTTCGTCGTCAAGATTGCTCAAATTGATCTGCCACATCAGGTGCGAGGAAAGGCTTGTCCCGGTTGACATGGAATTTTCCATGGAGGGAAGTTCTCTATCTTCACGAGGCGTCGTACCCCATTCCGTATTATACTCAGAGAGATAGCTTTCCCAATCTAGATCATCCCTTGTGTGCTCCTCCACCGTCACCTCGGGAAGCTCGGGGATATCCTCACCGGCGTCGCCTTTCTCGTCAGGTGCTATGTCAGTATGGTCAGTATCGCCTATCTCCTGTTCTTCCAGGACCGGGTTTGATTCCATTTCCTGAGAGATGTTTTCTATCAGCTCAAGTTTGGATAGCTGCAATAGCTTGATGGCCTGCTGCAACTGGGGGGTCATAATGAGCTGTTGCGCGAGGCTCACGGATTGTCTTAGTTCTAAGGCCATGATAAATAGGTTGGCATCCTTGGGTGGAAAATCATAAGTTGAAATTCTCACCGAGATAGACACTCCGGACAATTTCGCTCTCAACGATCTTTTCCGGCGCGCCCTGTTCTATGATCCTTCCCTCATTTATAATATAGGCCGTATCACAAACGCTCAATGTTTCCCTGACGTTGTGATCCGATATAATAATACCCAGGCCCTTGGCTTTCAACTGCCTAATGATCTCCTGGATATCGTTTAGGATAAGGGGATCAATCCCGGCAAACGGCTCATCCAGCAGCATAAACCTTGGTTCAGTGACTAAGGCCCTGGTTATTTCCAGCCTTCGTCGTTCTCCTCCTGAAAGCGAAGAGGCCTTCTGTTTTGCCAGGTGGGCGATGTTTAATTCAGCCAGCAGCCTCTCAAGCCGGGCTTTTCTCTCCTGAGCCGAAATATCAAGGGTTTCCAGGATGGCAAGCAGATTTTGTTCCACCGTCAATTTTCGAAACACAGAAGGCTCTTGGGCCAGATAATTGATCCCTTTTCTGGCCCTGAGATACATGGGGTCCTGGGTGATATCCTCTCCATCCAGAAAAACCTTGCCTTTGTTTGGGCGCGCAAGACCCACAATCATATAAAATGTCGTGGTCTTGCCGGCCCCATTGGGGCCTAAGAGCCCCACGATCTCCTCTCTTCTCAGCCCCAAATTCACACGATCAACTACCCGCTTGCCATGATAGACCTTGACCAGACCCTCTGCTTGAAGCATCTCCTCTGCCACGGCCACAAGCCCTATCTCTTTTTCCCTTTTGGGAAAATCACGGCCTTCACCTTTTTACCTTTTGAACTCTCAACAACACTCCGGCTTTCTTTCAGGAACAAGGTGATTCGATCCCCTTCCACAAAATTCTTGCCCTGTCTCACAACCGGTTTGCCGGTAAGGACCATTTTTTCCTCGCTCTGGTAATAAACTGCCTTCTCCGCGGTGGCCACGCCCCCTTGGGTTCGTTTGATCCTCACCTCTCCCGTCGCAACGATCCTGTCGATCTTGGTTTCGGCCTCCCCGCTCTTTTCCTGCCCGGGCGGGTTCTTGTAATAGACGAACATTTTCTGGCAGTCGAGGATAAAAGCATCCTGTCGGGCATTGACTTCACCCGTAAATGTCACCACCTGCAGCTTATTATCCACTTCCAGAACGTTTGATTTTATGACTATGGGGCGGGGCTCAGAGGACTTTCCCTTCTCGCTTTCAGAATGTTTTTTTAGGCTCTCGGACCGGGCAACACCCTGCAACATGATCCCGGAGAAGAGGAAGGCGATAAGAAAAAACGTCTGGTATCTGGTACACTTCATAAAATCTAGGACTCCTTTCTGACGGTAGTGGTAACATCTGACATTATCTTAAGCCTCTCTTTATCTAAATCCACAAAAAGGCCCTGGCCCTCCACCGAAAAAAGAGGACCAAATATCTTGACCCGATCCTCCGTACGCAGGGTCCCCTTTTTTTCATTAATCAACATATGCTGGGTGAGAATCCTGTATCCGTTGTTGGAAGTCCCTTCCAAATCGCCCCAGAGATTGATCTCTCCAGAAGCCCTGGAATAATTCCCTTTCTTACCCTTCAATCTATACCACGGTCTGTTCTCTTGCTCCACCCTCAACCGAAAATCATGGAAAAAAATCTTGCTCTTGTCACCCGA
>JABMQV010000271.1 GCA_013203065.1 Desulfobacteraceae bacterium
ACAAAAGACAACCCCCGGATAGTAGTGATCAAAAACGCGTTTGATCTGGCGTATTAGTGGAACTGGTTATGAGGGACGTAAGCAAGACAAATTCACAAGTCCGCAATCGGAATTCGGAATTCGGAATTCGGAATTCCGGAACCCTCTATGCCGTTTCAACACCCATAGGAAACCTTGAGGATATTACGTTAAGGGCCCTTAGGATTCTCAAGAGTGTTGACATGATTGCCGCCGAAAATGTAGCTCATACAAGGGGACTGTGTTCGCATTACGGCATAACGTCAAGACTTACCAGCTACAACCAACACAACCGATACGCCAAAACTCCTGAGCTTATTAGGCGGCTCAAATCCGGTTCCGACATTGCCCTGGTAACGGATGCAGGAACGCCGGGTATTTCCGACCCTGGGGTCCACCTGATAAACAGGGCCCTCGATGATGAAATAAGGGTCACGCCAATCCCGGGGGCATCCGCCCTGGTCGCGGCACTTTCAGTCTCAGGTATGGCCACAGAGCAGTTTCTCTTTTTGGGGTTTTTGTCCAACAAGCAAGGTAGAAGAAAAGGGGAATTGAAAAAACTGACCTCCGAACCCCGGACCATGGTCTTCTTTGAGGCCCCCCACCGTGTCAGAGACATGCTGACCGATCTGAAAGATATACTGGGTGATCGGGAGATGATAATGCTTAGAGAGATGACAAAGGTATTTGAAGAAGTCAAAAGAGGCCTTGTCAGCAATATCTTGAAGCATGTTGCGCCAAATAGTAAGATAAGAGGGGAATTTACCTTAGTAGTGGAGGGTCGTGGAAAAAAGAAAGAAATTGACGCCCTGAGTCAGGAAACACTTGGCAGAATAGACAATCTATTGGCAGAGAGAAAACTGAGCGTCAGGGACATAGCGGGTCTCATTGCCAGCGAGGCGGGGCTGGCTTACAGGCAAGTCTACAAAGCATGCCTTGTCAGAAAAGGGCCTTCTGAGGGAATTTGTTTGAATGGAACTGGTAAAGAAGTTTAAGATCGGAAACAATCTGGGGTTACATGCCCGGGCTGCCGCCAAGATAGTGGCGCTGGGCAATCAATTTGATTCGCAGCTTTTCCTCAGGAAAGATGCCAAAGAGGCGGATGGCTCAAATATATTGTCCATCATTGCCCTGGAATGTCCCAAGGGCACAGAGATGGAGGCCCGGATTGTGGGTAAGGATGCGGAGAGTTTTATGCGAGAACTGAGTGAGTTGTTTGATCGCAGGTTCGGAGAAGATCGATGACCGAGCATGTTGCGAGGCAAAGAAGACTGGAAGGCATTCCTGCTTCCCCCGGCATTATCATCGGCAAGGCTCATTTGGTGGACAAGTCGAGGGTCAAGATCCTTTACCAGTACCTTGTTGACGAAAAACAGCTGGATAGGGAGGTCGAGAGATTCAAGGGGGCCCTGCACACTGAAGAAGAAAAGCTTTTGAAACTCAGGGATCTGATGCCGAAACAGGTGAAAGAGAATGCCTTTATCCTGGACAGCCACCTGATGATCCTTAAAGATAGCATGCTTGTTGGTTCCACGATCAAGAGGATCCTCAACGAGAAGATAAATGCCGAATGGGCCCTCAAGGAGTCCCTCGATGAGATAAGAGATGTGTTCGAGCAGATCAATGACGAATACCTCAGGAGCCGGATTACCGACGTGGAGAACGTCACGGAGAGGATCCTTAGAAACCTTTCCGGAGAAACGAAACAGGGCTTGAACGAAATCCGTGAGCGCATGATCATTGTTGCCCATGATCTTTCGCCGGTGGACACCACCGAACTGAATATCAGTAAGGTCATGGGGTTCATAACGGACATAGGGGGGCGAACTTCTCATACGGCCATAATGGCTCAGGCCCTGGAGATCCCGGCGGTCGTGGGGCTTGAATCAGCCACCGACTTTGTGCAGGAAGGGGATCTCCTGATAGTAGACGGCAACACGGGTGAGGTGGTTATCAACCCTGATGATCGTGCCATCATCCTTTATCAGGAAAAGCAGCTTCAGCGCGAAAAGTACAAATCCGCCATCGCCCGAATAAGTCACCTTCCGGCGGAAACTCTCGACGGACATAAGGTGGCCGTCATGGCCAATATCGAATTCCTGGAGGAGGTCGCAGCAACCAAGGACTATGGAGGGGAAGGGATTGGCCTTTACAGGACCGAGTTTCTGTATCTAAGAAGCAAAGGATTCCCAAACGAGGAGGAACTCTTCGAGGATTATCGCGAGGTTGCGGAAATCATCGGCCCGGCCCCCGTGATAATAAGGACCCTTGACCTGGGAGGGGACAATTTCGTTTCAGACCTTGAGATACCCAAAGAGATAAACCCTGCCCTTGGCCTCAGGGCCATACGGCTTTGTCTCAAAGAACCAGAGATCTTCAGGAGCCAACTGCGGGCCATCCTGAGGGCGAGTGCCTATGGAAAGGCCAAGCTCATGTTTCCTATGATTTCCGGCCTCCAGGAAGTCATTGATGCAAAGAAGATCCTGGGACAGGTCAAGGCAGAGTTGGACAGTCAGGGGGTGAAATATGACCCTGACATAGAGACAGGCATCATGATCGAGGTCCCGTCGGCCGTTGTCGTTGCTGACATCCTTGCCCAACATGTGGACTTCTTCAGTATCGGAACAAACGACCTTATCCAATATGCCCTTGCCATTGACAGGACCAACGAACATGTGGCCAACATGTATCAACCCTTTCACCCTGCTATCCTCAAAATGATCAAACAGGTGGTCGATGCAGGGAAAAATGCGGGGATCCCTGTCTCACTTTGCGGTGAAATGGCTGGGGACCCACTCTGCGTACCTATCTTGCTTGGGCTGGGCATCGGGGAACTCAGCATGAATGCCAGGGTTATTCCTCTCATAAAGAAGCTTATCCGTTCCATCTCCCTCAAAGAGGCCCAGGAAGATTTTGAGACTCTGACCGGGCTCAGTACGGCCAGGGAGGTGCGGGCATATATCTTGGAGCGGATGAAAAAATTGCTGCCCGAGTTGGACGAAAAGGGGTACCTGAATACCTGTTAAGGGGGATTTCCCCTGGATCGCTTCAGGTACTCTCAGGAACAGCAAGTAACGAAGCCTCTTTCAAATAATCATTTTTGTAACACTTTAGCCCTTTGAAACATGGGGAATGGGGATTCCGTTTTTCGGGCGTAAGACTCGCCCGTAAGAGA
>JABMQV010000272.1 GCA_013203065.1 Desulfobacteraceae bacterium
GCCCCTAAGTTCACCATTGTCAAAAAAAATCACTTCTATAACCGTGGACATCGCGGGATCAAGCGGAGAGAAAATTTTTCAGACCGCCATTAGAACTTGCTCGGTCTCCTTTTCAGCTACAAAGAATTTTCAAAATGTGCTACTGTAACCGTCAAAAGGAAAAGAAGACCATACTTAGGAGCTCATAATATGACCACAGATTTGACCCTTTCCCCCAATTTTATCCGAAATATTGTGTCAGAAGACCTCAAGACAAACAAGAACAACGGCCGGGTCCATACCCGGTTTCCGCCGGAGCCAAACGGCTATCTCCATATCGGGCATGCCAAATCCATCTGCCTCAATTTTGGTATTGCCGCCGAAAATGGCGGCCTCTGCAATCTCCGATTCGACGACACCAACCCCAGCAAAGAGGAGGTGGAATACGTTGAATCCATCGTGGAAGATGTCAGGTGGCTCGGGTTTGATTGGGATAATCGGCTCTTTTATGCGTCAGACTATTTTGAGAAGTTATATGAGTATGCTGAGGAATTGATCCGGAAGGGCAAGGCCTATGTCTGCGATCTGAGCCCGGAAGAAATAAGGGCGTACCGTGGCACTCTGACCGAGCCGGGGAAAGACAGCCCCTACCGGACCCGTTCGGTGGAAGAGAACCTCAACCTGTTTCAGCGAATGCGCGCAGGGGAATTTGAAGATCGTTCACGGGTACTCCGAGCAAGAATCGATATGGCCTCTCCAAATTTGAATATGCGGGATCCGGTCATCTTTCGGATACTGCGAGCAGAGCATCACAGGACAGGCAACAAATGGTGTATCTATCCCACCTACGATTTTACCCACTGTCTCTCCGACTCCATAGAGGGCATCACGCATTCCCTCTGCACCCTGGAATTTGAAGACAACCGACCGCTGTATGATTGGGTGCTTGATCAACTGGATGTCCCCTGTCACCCCCAGCAGATCGAGTTTGCGCGTCTCAATCTCAGCCATACCGTTTTGAGCAAGCGCAAACTCCTGGAGTTGGTTGAGCAAAAACATGTGACCGGATGGGACGATCCCCGGATGCCGACCCTGTCGGGTCTTCGAAGGCGAGGCTACACACCGGAGTCTATACGGAATTTTTGTGAGCGTATCGGGGTGGCCAAGCGGGAAAGCACAGTTGAAATTGCCCTGCTGGAGCACTGTCTGAGAGAAGATCTAAACAAACGGGCCCGGCGGGTGATGGCGGTGTTGCGCCCCCTGAAGGTGGTCATCGACAACTATCCTGAAGACCAGGTGGAAGAGATGGAGGCCATAAACAACCCGGAGGATCCCGCCATGGGGACCCGCAAGGTCCCGTTTTCGCGTGTCCTCTATATAGAACAGGATGATTTTCGCGAAGACCCGCCCAAAAAATTTTTCCGGCTGGCCCCCAGTCGCGAGGTCCGGCTGAGATACGCGTACTACATCACCTGTGTAAACGTGGTTAAGGACGGTAAGACCGGCGAGGTGACTGAACTTCATTGCACCTATGATCCCCAGACAAGGGGTGGTTCCTCTCCGGACGGGCGCAGGGTCAAGGCCACTTTGCACTGGGTCTCTGCCTCCCACTCTCTGAAGGCGGAAGTGCGGATCTATGATCATCTCTTCACAAAGGAACACCCGACAGATGACAAGGAGGCGAGTGATTTCAAGACCCATCTGAACCCGAACTCCCTCGAAACATTGAGCTCCTGCCGCGTAGAGCCAGGGCTCAGGGATGCACCGCCAGGCAGCAGGTTTCAGTTCGAGAGGCTGGGCTATTTTTGTGTTGATTCGGTTGATTCTACCGATGCCGGACTCATATTCAACAGGACAGTATCACTGAGGGATGCGTGGGCCAAGATCCAGAAGGCACAAAAGAAAAAAGGTCAACCCTGAAAACCGGGGGCACCTTTCATTTTGCCCCTTTCTTAAAGACAAGCTCCGGTTTTTTTAAAAAGACGGTGGTATCGGGCGGGACCGATTCGGTGATCCAAACATTCCCGCCAATCACCGAACGGGCACCGATTACCGTATCTCCCCCCAATATGGTGGCGCCGGCATAGATGATCACATCATCCTCTATGGTGGGGTGACGCTTCTTGTTTCTGAGCATTTCCGCCTCCTCCTTACTTATGGAAAGGGCGCCAAGGGTCACTCCCTGATACAACCTCACACGGTTGCCGATTTCCGTGGTGGCACCCACCACAACCCCTGTCCCATGATCTATAAAAACGCTTTCCCCGATATGAGCCCCCGGATGGATATCGATCCCGGTCAGGCTGTGGGAGTACTCCGTCATGATTCGGGGGAGTAAAGGGACACCCTGCTCATGGAGTTGGTGTGCGACGCGATAAACAGTGATGGCGAATAACCCTGGATAGCTGAATATGATCTCGTCATAGCTCATGGCCGCCGGATCGCCTTCATAGGCAGCCCTGACATCCTTGGCCAGCAGGGCTCTCAGGTTGGGCATTTCGTGGCCGAAGTTTATTGCCGCCTCCTCTCCCCGCTCCTGACAGTGGGTGCAGGGTTGGCTATAGCGCAGACACTCATGTCTCACCGCAAGGGTAATCTGCTCGGAGAGAATTTCAAAAAATGCGGTCACCTCCTGCCCAAAATAGTATTCCAGATTCACCTCGTCTATCCGCGTTCGGACAAAGTATCCCGGATAGAAGATGCGAAGTGCCCTTTGGATGATGTCTATGATCGAATCCCGTGAAGAGATTGGCTCCGGGCCCACATGATCAAAACAGTCTTCCCGGCCGCAGGAAAAAACCAATTGGCCCACTATTTCTGGAATCTCTTTTCGAAACCGATTGGTGGTTTCCACCTCGGCCGTGCATTGATCTGCTTTGTATTTGGCATCCATGGCCGCTTTCACTCCTTACCGCCCAAGGTTAATCCCTGTCCGTAACTTCACAACGGCAAAAGCACTCAGGTTCAAAATTTCAAACACCGGCGCCCACCCGTTTGCCCGTCTCCCAGTATGGGGACAGGATCCTCAATGTCTCGATGATGGGTGGGAGTTTATCGATGACAAAATCGATTTCCTCTTCAGTATTATAAACACTCAGGCTGAACCTTATGGATCCATGTGCCATGGTAAACGGGACCCCCATGGCGCGCAGCACATGGGAGGGCTGGAGAGAACCCGAAGTGCAGGCAGACCCTGAGGAGGCGCAGATCCGGAATTCATCCATATGAAGGAGGATGGCCTCCCCCTCCACAAACTCAAAGCTTATGTTCGCGGTGTTCGGGAGACGCTCAGACCCGCCCCCGTTGATCCGGATGTTGGGGACACGTTCTGCCATTTGGCTTTCAAGTTTGTCACGCAACTGTCTTACCCGGGTGTTTTCCTCTTCCAGGTGCTCAGCGGCCAATTCACAGGCCTTTCCCAGCCCTATGATGCTTGCCGTGTTCTCCGTACCCCCGCGGCGCCCCATTTCCTGGTGGCCTCCGATGATAAACGGGGAGAACTTGACCCCTTTTCTCAAATAAAGAATCCCGACACCCTTTGGGGCATGGAGTTTATGGCCTGAGAGCGAGAGCATGTCTATCACATTATTTTTCATGTCAATGGGTATCTTCCCTGCCACCTGGACCGCATCCGAATGAAACGGAATTCCCCTTTCATGGGCAAGCCCTGCGGCTTTCTCCACCGGAAAAATAACACCCGTCTCATTGTTGCCCCACATGAGACTGGCGATGGCCGTGTCCGGCGTGAGGCTTTCGATATAACGATCCATATCAAGCCGGCCTTCTCCGTCCACAGGGATTTCTGAAACCCGGTACCCTTGATTGGAGAGATGTTCGCAGAGGGATTTTATGGCCGGATGCTCCACCCGGCTGGTAACGATGTGGCGTTTATCCGGTTGCGTCTCCAAGGCCGATCTTATGACCGCATTGTCGCTCTCTGATCCGCAACTGGTAAATACGATCTCTTCGGGTACGGCCCCAAGGAGTTGGGCGACCTTTTCCCTTGCCTCCCCAAGTTTCCGGCCCACCTGTCCGCCGAAAGAATGGGCACTGGACGGGTTTCCGTAAAGATCATGGAAATATGGCAGCATTTCCTCCAGGACCTCCGGTGCGACCTGGGTTGTGGCGTTGTTGTCCAGATAAATCGTTTTCATTGTATCACCTCCTCGACCACCAGTTCGGGCCATACCATCTCCCGCAGTTTCGTCTCAACAAAATTTTCCAGGGTCTGTTGGGACGCCTTACAAACCGCGCAGCTTCCTCGCATTACCACCAACACCCGGTTGCCGATGACGTCCACCAACTCTATGTCTCCCCCATCCTGTTTGAGGGAGGGTCTGACCTCCTTTTCTATGGTCTCTTCTATCATCTTTATCTTCTGGATGTTTGAGAGCTTGGGACGGGTGACCGGCTTTTCCTCCTCCATGACTCTCGAAATGATCTCTCTGATAGTGTCGTGACAGTTCTCGCAGCCCCCCCCCGCCTTGGTATAGTTGGTGACCTCTTCCACTGTCTTCAGGTTATTTTCCCTCACAGCTTTTTCGATCTCTCTATCGGTGACACCAAAGCATTCACAGACGATCTCACCCTCCTCCTCTTTTTTGGGTTCGCCCCTGTAATGGGCAATTGCCTGTTCCAAGGCCTGTCTCCCGAGGACGGAACAATGCATTTTCTCCTTGGGAAGACCACCCAGAAAATCCGCGATATCCTGATTGGTGATCTTTTCTGCCTCGTCAATGGTCTTTCCTTTTAGCATCTCAGTAAGGGCAGAAGCCGAGGCAATGGCGCTTGCACAGCCAAAAGTCTTGAATTTGGCATCGCTAATTTTGCCATCCTCATCTGTCTTGAAGGTGAGCTTGAGGGCATCGCCACACGCCATTGACCCCACCTCTGCAACGCCGCTTGCGTCTTCCACCTCACCCACATTCTTTGGGTTGAGAAAATGCTCCTTTACCTTATCTGTGTATTCCCACATGGGACTCCTCCATAGTTGAACTTGGTTTACGAGGCGCAAAACCGTTTGAGTATCTGGTTGGAACCTAAAAACAATTCTTATTCCAAAACAATTTCACGCTAGCATAAAAAAAGCCGGATCTCAACAACCAACGCGCGGTTGAAATGGTCTCACCCCTTCACTCCTCGAAAGAACTATTTCGAGTCGGTTTTTTCCCTGATTGGGCGACCTCTGGTAATGAAGGAAATGCCCTGCTGCGATTTGGTGCCGATCATAACCCCTTCAATGATCGGTTCATTAACCTTGGTCTCTGATTTCCATTTTACGATAAAATTGGCCCCCAAACCCCCTCTCTTGTTGGATTCTTCTACGACGTGGTGACGTGAGGCCATTGGGTTGAGTTTTTCGGGATGCTTTAGGTGGCGTCTTACCAGCCTCCCTTTTGAATCATAGTAGTCCACGGAAAGGATGGTAATGGGGCTGTTGGGGTCGGTGTTTCGGATGCTGAGGGTGGCGGTCAGGTAAAAAGGAAGTTCCTTGTCTCCACCGAAAACATGGGAATAGATCGGTACATATACGGCTTGTCCCTTTGACAGCACGATTTCCGATGCGGCCTGGCTTGCGAAGGCAAGCTGACCTGCCGCTAACAACACTCCCCAAAAGGTCACCAACAATACCAGTCGCCTGCAGTGTTTCATCTGTTTCACTCCTTTCTGATTTGTTTTTGATGTCAGTATTAAAAATCCATGGTTAGATCTCGTCCAGGTACTCGGCCCAGAGTTGGCTCCGCAAGTGATCAATCTCCCTGAACTTTGCCTCCAGGACATTCATAACCCTGGAATCACCCCTCTTTATCTCCTCTTCCAGATCAGGGCAGATGTAGCGATGGCAAATAAAGGGTCTCGATTTCGTGTCAAGGGTACACCCGGATGAACCCAAAAACCAGCAACCTTTTTTAGTCATTGCCTCCCTTCTCCACCTTTGCTTTCCACCCGACAGTCTGAGGAAGAGTATATCCTTCTCGCTGAAAAGATAATGGACCCTAGCGCAGCAAGGGGCTCCGCACTTGAAACATAGCTGCGCCACATATTCTCTTTGCAGGGTCGCCAC
>JABMQV010000273.1 GCA_013203065.1 Desulfobacteraceae bacterium
CGGCAACATTGCGCAAGGCCATCAGGAGAACAAGCTCGTCGCCATCTTCCATGGCAGCGTTAAGCCCTAGGATACTCCATAATATCCTCGGATGTTTTGAGGTAATCCGCCGCGCGATATGATACGGATTTATTGCGCTGGTTTGCTGTTTTGATGAATATCATACGGATACCACCTCTTTGCTCGCCAGGATGTCGTCAATACCGCCGATGTAAAAACTCACATACTTCTTTACCCACCGGGGGCGAAATAAAAGAGGACAGCGATAATAGCGTAGAGAATGAGCATCTGCAGTCCATTGAGCCAATTCGACTTTCCGTCGTGACAAATCTGGACCGTCAGCAAGACGGCCCCTGCCACAGCGACGATCTCATGGAACCCGAATTCTAAAGTGATGGGGTGGCCAAACATGTGTGAGACGAACACAAGAAGAGGAACCACAAGTAAGGCGACCTGAGAGCTTGCGCTCACGGCCACTTCGAGGCACAAGTTCATTTTGTTCTTCATCGCCATACGGACCGCCGTTGTCTGTGCAGAAACATTTCCGATGATGGCGATGACGATCACGCCCATGAACAGTTCTGTTAACCCGAAGGCTTTTTCGACAACGCTTACGGATTCGGCCACGTAGTCTGAGATGATGGCGATGAAAAAACTGGGGATGCCCAGAACAATGGCGGACTTGGAAAGACTCCAGGATTCCGCTCCTTCCGAGGCGTTGGGCAATTCGGCTCCCTCCGTTTTTGCCTCGTTTTGTGTCCTGGCAAAGAGTGAATAAAAGAGACCGGCAAGATAGGCAACGAAGAGCATCATGGCAAGCCAAAGCGAAAGATTCTCAGAGGTAAATACCTGCCATCCACTTGCGGTGCCTCTTGCGACTTCGTGATAAACCGTAGGAATGAAAAGGGCCAATGCCGCAATAATCAACCCGGTGGAAAAATCGTTTGCCCGATCTTTGGAAAAATACTGCACTCCGTTCTTCAATCCACCGGCGAACATGGAATGTCCAAGGACGAAGAGGAGGTTACCGATAATGGCACCGGTCATCGCGGCTTTGACCAACGGAACCAGCCCGTGATAGAGGGCCACAGATCCAAAGATGATTTCCGGAAGATTGCTGAAGGTGGCATTGAGCAACCCACCGATGGTAGAGCCCACTCGGGAGGCCAGGTGTTCCGTAGCTGTACTGATCAGACTTGACAATACCACCATCGAGAGACAGGAACAGATGAAGAGCGTGATATCGTTCTTGAGGGCAGGCACGTAGTTGACGAGAAAACAAATCGGTACAAAAATCAGGAGCCAATTGATACTGGGTTTCAAAAGGGATTTCATTGTTGACCCCCATGGATGATTCACATTTTGCCTGCGATTCTACCGTAACAACCTTACCAGGTTTAATATGTCACCGACCATCATTTCCAAAATGGAGCGAGTCAATTTTTTCAGATCTTGTTCCAGTTTTGTTTTGCCGTCTTTTTCAGCGCAACCGTGCCTCCTATTTATTAAGGGTCCTTGCATCCTGTTTTATCTTCAGAATGACTCTTAAATTAACAACAAGCAGAAAAATGAGAGGGCAAATCCATAAGAGATGCAGTTTATTCAGATCCATAAACAAGAAACTTATCAAAATAATACTCCAAGGAATGATTAACCTGGGAGCAACACAAATAATACCTAAACCAATGCTATCGTCGGGGTGTCCATTCCCTTCACCCTTCATCTCTTTTATCCAAAGTACGAACAGGGCAATGGTGACCCCAAACATCAATGCCCATACAATCCACTCAAATATTACCATAGTCTCTATTCTGAAAGGTCCATCATCGATGGTTCAGGTTATTTGGCCTGGGCATCGAAAGCCTTTCCATTAACGTTCATCATCATGATTCCGCCGCAACATAGACGAACCGTTGAAACGACCCCTACAAGACATTGTCTACTTCAACTAACAAGTTGGCCGCATTTTCCAAAAAAATGCGACGGCTTAATCTAAACAAAGCTTGAGTTTATCTGGGGCGATATTACCACCGCTAAGCACGAGGGCAATGGTTTTACCGTGCACCCTCTCCTTTATCTGTAACGCGGCCGCTAAGGGGGCCGCGCCTGCATGTTCAGCCAATGTTTTGGCCTTTTCCAGATACAACTTCACCGCTTGTCGCATGGCTTCTTCTTCTACCAGCAGAAAGTCATCCAAATATTTCCAAATAATTTTCTGTGGCAACATAAATGGAGAACGGGTTGCCAAACCCTCAGCCTCCGTCTCCATTTCAGCGGTAGTGCGTTTACGGTTCTTCCAGGTCAAATAGGCCGAAGGGGCTGCGGCTGCCTGCACGCCAATCACCTCGATGTCGGGATTAATTGTTTTCGCTACCAAGCAGGCACCAGCCGCACCGCTTCCCCCCCCGATCGGCACAAAAATCATTTCGACGCTCGGGATCTGCTCAAGAATTTCCAGGGTAATCGTCCCTACGCCAGCGATCAGGTATGGTTCATCACCTGAAGAGATGTAGCGTAATCCTTGCGCCTGCGCCATTTCTTCACAGTGGGTCTTTGCTGCATCAAAATCCTTACCGTGAAAGACGACTTCAGCCCCGTAGCTTTTCATGGCCTCTACTTTTACCGGATTGGCCCCTTCTGGTGCGACGATGACGGCGCGAACGCCAAAAAGCCGAGCGGCGTAAGCAATGGATTGACCGTGATTCCCGGTAGAGGCGGTAACAACACCTTGTTTTCGTTCAGCCTCCGTTAGACGCGATACGAGGTTAATTCCACCCCGGACCTTAAATGCGCCAACGGGTTGGTGGTTTTCGTGCTTCACATAGACGCGCGCCTCCAACAGGCTATCCAGAGTTGGATAACGGTGCAAGGGCGTTGGGGACAAATATTTGCTGATAACGTGCTGTGCACCATATACGTCTAAAAGGGTTGGCAGTCTCATCGATAGTTCCTTCATGTACCACAGTGAATGGCAACCTGCTTTTCCTGAAATTGCATTCAAAGCGCTTGTTCCATATTGGCACCTGACCCTCTCCTGATTAACAACCTCGCGACCACAACTTCCAGATGAGTTGGCAGGGCCTCAGCCAGGATCGAGAGGATTTCTGACTATTCACCCTTGAGCTGTTGGGAAACGTCCTCCCATCTTTTTAAGTCTTTTTCTATGTCCTCCGGTCTGTGGCTTCCGGGTACGGTAAAGGGCTCTTCAGCCCATCCCTTATCATAATCGCTTACCCAACGCCAGTCACTGACGGTGCATCGTTCGAACAACCACTTACCATCTTCTTTTATGAAGTCCACATAATAGGTGCATGACGACCAGGCCGCACGTTTTGTCTCCTGAAGTATACACGGCTCATCAAGATACCACCTTCCCCTTGCATGTTCTTCATCCTTTATATCGATGATTTCATTCATAATTCGATGAACGAAGACAGCGAACTTTGACATGAGGACACTTCTGTAAAATTTTTCTACTTCCGGCCTCGTCTTGACTTCTCCGTTGCTAAAGTGACCAAAGTCGCAGGAACATTCTTTGGCATAACAATGCATAACACCATCCCAATCTCCCGCGTCCATATCATAACAATACATATGCATGCGTTCTCTAATCTCCTTAACATCTTCCAGGTACCTAACTCTCTCTTCTAAAGATTTTGGCATAACCCCGATTCCCCTCCTTTTGTTGTAAATGGTTGTCATTTACGGCCGCGAGGCCGAAGTGCCCGTGCGGTCCAGCAAAACCCTACATTCCAGTGGTCCGGCTCAAAAGTTTTTTCTTACATTTTCGCAAAACAAATTGACCGGATATTCCCCATATATAATCCACTTATATCTTTAAATACATGCTAATATGTTGATAATATACAACAATTA
>JABMQV010000274.1 GCA_013203065.1 Desulfobacteraceae bacterium
TAGGAATACATTGAAGTATTTCGAGTTTTAAATTCCGAATCTGACGCAGAGTTTGCGGAAAATGGCCATTTATGGATGGGCACGAACCAACGAAAGGAGATGAAAACGATGGCGCTTGACTTTTCAACATGGAACATGGGACACCTGTGCTATCCTGATATCCAGGAATATTTGAAAGAAAAAGATATCGTGATGGTGCCTGTTGCCAGCCTGGAACAGCACTCCTATCATTGCCCGCTGCTGACAGACAGCCTCCACTGTGAAGCCATCACCAAAATTGCGGCTGAATATGCCCAGGTACTTTATACTCCCCAGCTCTGGGTCGGGTACAGCCCCCATCACATGGGACCTCCCAACCAGGGCCTTGGCACCTGCACGGTGCGTGCAGAAACCTGGCGTAACATGATGTACGACATCTGCCGCAGTTTGATCCACCATGGGTTCAATAAGATTATGATGGTTGTGGGACATGCGTCGAATATGAAAATCATTGACCCGTTGATGCGCAGCCTCAAATACGATACAGGTGCCCTGATCGGCGTCTGCAAACCCTGGGCTGAGAACTATCTCGGGATTGTGGAAGACATCCTGGAAGGTCCTCCTGAAGAGACGCCCGGGTGGCATGCCGGTGAACTGGAAACATCCCAGGTCATGTCAGCCAATGAGAAATTGGTCCGGATGGATCGAGCCATTAAGAGCGAGCGGACAAGAACCCCGCCTTTTCTCCCGGATGCCTTTTTGAAGAAAGACGGGACTCCCAACGTGGAGTTCGAAGGCTACAATTACTTTGTTTTTCCCATGGAGCACCGGGAATTTTCCGACACTGGCCTCATCGGAAACCCGTTGCGGGCAAGCAAAGAAAAGGGTGATGAGGCAAACCGTCGTTTCGGAGAACACCTTGGCCGGGCACTCAAAGAACTTGAGAAGGTGAAGGTGGAGGTCAAAAATCGGGAGTGGACCAATCGGGTTTAGCAATGGAGGAAAAAGGAATTGGAGATGTCAAAAGACCTTCTCTTCGATGTAATCACAAATGAAATCATGGATATCGTTGGCCATGACGATGTCACTGTCCAGGAAGCGGAACGGGTTGCCTACGGTATGGATGTCTATCTGGTTCCCCAGATATGGTTGGATAGTGGCCTGAAACCTCCCAGGCCAGACTGGATCGTTTTTCCCGAATCTGCGGATGAAATCTCCCGTTTGCTCAAAATGGCCTCACGGCATGGAATTCCGGTGATCCCTTATGGCGGGGGAACAGGGTCCCAGGGCGGGACAGTGCCTCTTTATGGAGGGATACTCCTTGATGTAAAAAAGATGAACCGTATCATCAAGATTGACGAAGAATCCCTTGTCGTCACCGTCCAGCCCGGGGTCAATGGCCAGCACCTTGAATGGACGGTCAACAAAAAGGGTTTTACGCTGGCTCATTACCCTGCCTCGAAATATGGGGCAACAGTTGGGGGGTATGTGGCTGCCCGGGGGTCAGGAACCCTTTCCACAAAATACGGAAAAGCAGAGGACATGGTCATCAGTATGGAGATTGCCCTGCCTTCGGGTGAGGTGATTCGCACCCTTCCCGTCCCAAGCCACGCCTGCGGACCTGACCTGTTGCAGCTGTTTGTGGGTTCTGAGGGAACCCTGGGGGTCATTACAGAAATAACGATGCGGCTGGATCCTATTCCGGAAGAGCGGCGCTGGCGCGCTTATCTCTTTGATGACATACGGAAGGGACTGGAAGCAGGCCGCCGCATCATGACCAGACGCCTTAAACCATGCACCATACGTCTATACGACGAAAACTCCACACAACGGATTGTAAAGAGGGTTCTTGGCCTTGATGTGGCAGGCTCCTATATGGTGATCGGATCTGACGGGGACAAAAAATATGTAGACCTGGAAATGAAAACCATACACGGAATCTGTACCGATCAGGATGGAAAAGACCTTGGATCTGAACTCGGGGAACATTGGTGGAAACACCGTTATGACTTTTATTTCCCACCGCTGAACTTGATGTTACCACAAATGTTCGGGACTGTTGAGACGACCGCCACC
Organism: Desulfobacteraceae bacterium; assembly: GCA_013203065.1. The sequence continues at coordinate 2,056 of JABMQV010000274.1, forward strand.
TTTGATCGGATTTACGATA
>JABMQV010000275.1 GCA_013203065.1 Desulfobacteraceae bacterium
ACTCGTCTTGGAAAGAAGATAGGCGCGGAAAAGCTGATTTTATCAACCGGCTCACTCTATACATTTCCCCTGGAAAAGATCTTTGAAATTGGCCAAGAAGCTGGTTTTTTCGGTTTTGAACTTATGCTCAGACCCGCGGAGAACTATTCTTCCATAAAAGAACTCTTGAAAACCATAGGCACTGCAGGCGCCACTGTGAACACCCTTCATTCGCCTTTTCTGTATGGGGGCCGTTTCAAAAACCAGTGGAAGGCTCCACTGGAAACCCTAGCCATTGCAAAAGAGCTTGGAGCTTCGCTGGTGATAGTTCACCCGCCATTCGGGAGATTTCTCCGAGGATTCAACCGCCGCCGTTTTGCGGGTCTTATAAGTAAACTGGAAGAAGGGGCTGGGAGCGAAATCAAAATAGTAACGGAAAATATGCCACTGCAAAAAATCTTTGGAATGTTCCCCATGAATGCTTGGGCACTTGGAACGATGGATGAGCTTGAGCTATTTTTGGAAGCGAACCAAGTGTCTCTCACGCTCGATCTTACCCATCTGGCCACACGAAGAATCGACCCTCAAGAAATGTGGGAGAGAATGAGGAGTCGTGTTATAAACATTCACATAAGTGACTATTTGAACGGAGTGGAACATCTTTTACCCGGAAGGGGAAGGGTGAACATTGGGGGCTTTCTAAGGAGGGTATCAAAAAGCGGCTATAATGGCTTTCTTACCCTCGAAGTTTGCCCTGTAACAAACCATTGTGAAATAGCCGCACAGGCCTGTGGGGAACTCAAGAGATGCCGGGAATGGATTCTAGAGCAAATCCGATAAATAGCGGTACTTGTAAAGATTCGGACAAAGAGAAACAGGATCCTTGCTGTCTCAATGGATCACCCTGGAAGAGCAAAAAACATCGATGGATGGTAATTAGTGCGCTAACGAAATGAACACTAAATCGAGCCATGAAATAATCATCATCGGCTGCGGTATTGCGGGTGCCTCTCTTGCCTATTTTCTTGCTGAGCGAGGCAAGCGGGATGTTCTTATACTCGAGAAGGAGGAACAACCGGGTTATCACGCAACGGGAAGAGCAGCCGGCGTATTAGCGGAATTAGATTTTATCCCTTCCATTCAGATGTTGAAACTTCTGAGTGCGGGTTTTCTCAGGAGGCCGCCTGACGGATTTTCTGAGCACCCCATTCTCCTTGAGTCCGGCATCCTCGTGATGTTTCAAGGGGAGCTCTGGGAATCGATACAACAGATGGTTCCTGAGTTGCAGAAGGCGGGCGCGACCATAGACGTATTGTCACAAAAAGATGTCATCTCCAGGATACCGGTCGTTTCTTCTGACAATTTCGAGGGTGCTTTGTTCTTCCCAAAAGACGGACATTTGGATGTCAATGAGCTTCTATGGAGTTACCTCCGGCATGCCGGACATCGGGGCACCCGGCTTCATCTATCAGAAGAGGTGCAGGGAATTAAGGTGGATAATGGGAGATGCAGCGCTGTCGTTACAGATAAGACTGAATACCGATGCCGCTGGGTGATCAACGCTGCGGGTGCGTGGGCCGGAAACATCAGAAAGCTCATCGGTCCTTCGCCCGTTCAGCTCACACCCCTTCGACGCACCATCATCACTTTCAAGGCCCCTGAGGACCTGGATGTAAAGAATTGGCCCTTCACAGTGGACATCAATCACGGACTCTATTTTTCACCCGAGTCATCCGGATTGCTGGCCAGCCCCATGGATGAAGCGCCGATGGAACCCTGCGACGTCCGTCCTGATGATCTCATTATTGCTCAGACCATTGAGCGTTTAAGGCAGTTCGCGCCCAGGCTTGTGCCCAAATCCATCAGTCACAAATGGGCCGGGTTCAGAACGTTTGCACCCGATCAGGTCATGGTCGTGGGAGAGGACCCCATCGTGAGAGGATTTTTCTGGCTTTCAGGGCAGGGGGGGGCTGGTATAGAAACCAGCCCTGTGGTTGGGCAAATCGCCGCAGATTTGATTCTTGATGGCCGGACAGCGTTAATGGATATCCAGCCCATGTCGCCGTGCAGATTTGGGAATGGGGATTGAAGAAATGCCTTTAATAAGCACCTCCCCAGAATCGCTTGACCTGATCAGAGTTCCTCAAATAAACTGTCCAGGCTCTCGATGTCGTCGTCCAGCCTTTCTGTTTTCTTAGGAGGGGGTTGTTCGACCGGCTTGCTCTGTCTCATGGGTGTTACCTTGTCTTCCCTCTTGACTGCCTGTTCTTCTTCAGAAGGCCCCATTTTCTTGACCGTTATTCTATTGCCGGCCAAACTAATGGAGCAATCCCCGTCTACTTCAATGGAAAATTCATCACCTGCTTTAAGTCGGTTTTCTATAAAAATTCCTGATCCAGAAAACCTTATGGTTCCTGCCCTGGCATACAGACCCGGCACATAAACGAACTTCTTATATTTCTGCATAACCTCACCAATCCGCCATTGCAAAGTCGGTAAGCTGATGTCTGCCTTTTCACATATCTCCCGTGCGTCCAGCCCTTTGTTAATTAAAGCCACCAGATTCTTGTCACTGATGTGACTTGTTTCGCCACCCCTGTCAGCCATGATGTCCCTCCACTGAGAGCGTTATTGTTAAGGGGAGCATAAAACTTGCATTGAACAATAGGTGATCAGGCCGGAGGCCTTGCTCAAATTAAAGACCTCAAAACCCGATTTATGGTCTCCCCAGCATTTCTTCCAATGTTCACGCAAAAAGAAAAACCAAAGTCTTAACAATATCTTACACTTTGATTATTGTCAAGAAAAACCAGAACTTCCCATTTCCGTGCTGTTATCGTCATTCCTATCACTCTCCGGAGGGGCATATTAAGGTTTGATCTTGAC
>JABMQV010000276.1 GCA_013203065.1 Desulfobacteraceae bacterium
AGTATTGGAAAAACCATAAAAGGCTCTGAGTTTCCAGGAAGTGGGTTTGTCTATTACTTCCATAGGTGATCAGTTAGCTCTTTCAGCACTCCAGCACTCCAGTACTCCATCACTCCTTGAGCCATTCAAATTGCAGTAGATTAAATCCCCTCCGGGGATAACCAAAGCCGGATCCTCTGGGCCCGGATCTTTACTGGCTTTGTAAAGAAGGAGGCTGAATTGGAAATTGAGGAAGTCGAAACCATAGTGCTTGAGTACCCTCTTTCAAAACCAGTTGAAACATCTTTCGGGAAAATGTCAAGTCGCATAAATACGTTAATCCACATCCAAACTGATGAGGGGATCTCCGGGTTTGGTGAAACTTGGACGAATTTTCCTTGCTGGGCAGCCGAAGAGAGGGTGCTCACCGTCGAAAAAGGCCTGAAACCCGTTCTTATCGGTCAAAACCCCCTAAATATATCATTCCTTTGGGAGAAAATGTATCATACCCTGATGACCTCTATGGGAGGAAAGCAGTGGGGGGCAAAGGGCCCGATTATGCAGGCTATCAGCGGTGTTGATATTGCCCTGTGGGACATATTAGGCAAGAAACTGGACACACCGATCTACAGACTTCTTGGCGGCATGACGGTGAAGAAAATCGCAGCCTACGCCAGTGGCCTCGGTCCTCGAAATTTCGAAGGGTACGTCGAATCCAGCCTCAAGGCGGGTTTCTCTGCATTCAAACTAAAAGTCGGTTTCGGCCTTGACCAGGACCTCGCCAATCTCAAAACCATGAGAAATCTAATAGGCGAAGATCGATTATTAATGATCGATGCAAATCAAGGGTGGCGGAATGCCTCGGAAGCCCTTGCTCATTTGAAGCGCTATGTCGATTTCAACATCTATTTTATCGAAGAACCTGTTCCAGCCGACCAACTCCTCGATCTGAAGAAAATAAAAGAGAGCGGAGCAGCATCTTTGGCCGGCGGTGAAAATGTTTACGGCCGCAGCGGGTTTAAAGATATACTTTCAGGTGAAGTGTTGAACATCCTACAACCCGATATCACCAAAACAGGCGGATTCTCTGAATTTTATCCAATTTGCCGGATGGCCGCTGCCTGGGGTCTTGACTATGCCCCCCACATGTTCGGAACGGCGGTTGGGGAGGCGGCCTCGCTGCAGGTTTTGGCATCTGTTCCTAACGGACTTTTCATGGAAGTTGACGCTAACCCAAATCCTTTAAGAACCGACATGCTGTCATCATCATCCTTCCAATTCGAAGGCGGTGAGTTTGCTCCTGTCGATGACATGCCGGGGTTAGGGATTACACTGAATATGGACTTCATAAATGAATACAAGAGAAAACCATGATAAAAGGCCAGACCGATGACGATATTCCCTTCTGACCCCCATTCCCCTGGTTTCAAAGGGATAAAGTGCTACGTTTATTATAAGGAGACAGGATGAGACATGATTATCCCATTGTTGACTGTGACGTCCTGGTCATAGGAGGTGGCAGCGCAGGGGCCATGGCCGCCATCAGGGCCAAGGAAGCGAACCCGGACCAGAAGGTGGTCGTATTTGAGAAAGGTGAAATAAAGTATTCGGGGTGTATCGCCCGGGGTATGGATGCCCTCAACATCGTTGCGGTGCCCGATGTATCAACCCCCGAACTTTATGTGGAATCCAACAGCCTGGCCTGCGACGGCATCATGGATGAACCACCCAATTACCGCATGGCCCAGAGGAGTTGGCAGTTGTTGAAAAAGCTCGAATCCTGGGGGGTTTGCTTTCCTGTGGATGATAAGGGGCAATACGAGGTCTTACAGGTCCACCCAAAAGGCCGTTTCTGCGTGGCCATGAAAGAACCGGAACTAAAGACCATCCTGGCAAGGCGGGTCATGGAACTGGACGTCCGGGTCATCAACAGGACCATGGCCGTTGAACTCCTGATGGATGGGGAGAGGGTGGCCGGTGCCATCGGCATGAATGTCAGGACAGGCGAGATAATTGTGTGCAAGGCAAAGGCGGTTATCCTGTCGGCCGGTGGCACAGCTCGGTTTGGTCTCCCAAACAACGGCTATCTTTACGGGGTCTATGACTTCCCCGGCAACACCGGCGACGGTTACTGCCTGGCGTATAAGGCCGGGGCGGAACTGAGCGGTTTCGAGTACACTTTGATCTATTACATCATCAAGGACATCAACGCCCCCCTCCTCTATATCACCCTCACACGGGGGGCCAACCTGCTGAACGTCTTTGGAGACCACCGGGAAAAAGACCACCCCTCCATAAAATCCATGCTCCAGGAACACCATGAGGGCAGGGGCCCCATGCGGATTACCATGAGTCATCTTCCCGAGAGCAAGATAAAGGAAATAGAGGATATACTATTCACCACCGAACGGCCGGTCCAGGAGCGGTTTTTCCAGGGACGCGAGGTTGATTTCCGGAGCGGTGAGATTGAACTCTGGCCGACAGAGTGTTTTCTTTGCGGGGGCCATGGACTTACCGGGGTCCGGGTGAATGAACGGGCGGAAACCTCCGTTCCAGGGCTCTATGCTGCAGGCGACACCTCTTTGGTGGCACGGGGGCATCTCTCCGGCGCCTTTGTTTTTGGAGAAATCGCGGCTGAAAGCGCAACCGAATACGCGGCCACAGCCGAACCGATGTCGGTGAACAGAGATCAGATATCCTCCTTTTTAAGAGCACGGGATGCGATGCAGGACCGAAGCGGGAACCCTGTTCCCATAGAGGAATTTGAATACAAGGTGAGACGAATCATCAACGACTATATTGTCCCGCCAAAGGTAGGATACAAACTGGACAAGGCACTGTGGTGGATGGACCGTTTCCGGAAGGAATTGGTGGACCTGGTCCGGGTCCGGGACGTGCACGATCTGTTTAAGCTATACGAGGTTCAAAACATCATCCAGTGCGCCGCAATGAGTGCCCTGGCTTCCAAAGAGAGAAAAGAAAGCCGCTGGGGATTGTGGCACTTTCGGAACGACTACCCTGACCCCAATGACCGGGAGTGGTTGAAACACATTGTCTTGACCCAGGGAGAGGCGTTGGAAGATATCAAGGTCTCCCACAAAGAGATCACAAGGCTTAAGGGAGTAAACAAATGATACGGACAGGCTTTTTGGAGGGTCTCTCGGATAATATTGTCATTGATAAGGATAAATGCACCTTCTGCGGGATCTGCGTGGAGACCTGCGTACTGGATAACCTGAGGATGAAACAGGCCCCCTGCCAGAATGGATGTCCCCTTGGAGTAAACTGCCAGGGCTATGTCCAACTGATTGCCCGCGGTGAAGAGGCCAAGGCCATGGAACACCTCCGTGAGACGCTGCCCTTCCCCGGAATTCTGGGGAGAGTGTGTTCCCAGCCCTGTGAAGAAGTCTGCTACCGAAAGACAATCGATGGTGAGGCAGTAGCCATCCGGGCACTGAAACGATACCTTTGCGATCAAATGGATGAGGCTGAGATTCCTGTGCCCGAATTGGCGCCCGGCACCCAAAAAAGGGTCGCAGTGATCGGGTCGGGACCGGCCGGGCTGATGGCGGCCCATGACCTGTTGACCCGGGGTCACGAGGTGAGCATCTTTGATTCAGAGGAGGCCCCGGGGGGAATGCTTCGGTGGGCCATCCCGGAGTTCAGACTGCCTCGTCCGGTCCTGGAAAAGGAGATTGGACTCTTGAGAAAAATGGGGGGCGTATTTAACTGCGGTGTTACCATAGGCAAAGATGAGACATTGCAGGATCTTATAAACCGATTTGATGCCATCATTATTGCCACAGGCTGCCCCAGACACGAGAGCCTGGATATGGATGGTGAGGATCTCCCCGGTTTATATCACGGGCTCCCGTTTCTGCGCGATGTCCGGGCAGGTCAAACGCCGGCGGTGGGTAAGAAGGCAATCGTGATCGGAGGGGGGAACACGGCCCTTGACGCGGCACAGACGGTCCTGAGGCTGGGGGCTGCGGATGTTACTATCATTTCTCTAGAGTCTGAGGAGGAGATGCCTGCCTTCCCCTGGGCCCTGGAAGAGGCCCTGTCTGAGGGGATCAAGCTCCGGAATGGCTGGGGCCCGGTCCGGTTCTTGCCCAAAGATGGTGTCCTGAATACGGTCGATTTTAGGAGATGCATCCGGGTCATTGATGATGTCGGGAGGTTCAACCCACGTCTTGACGAAACCGAACTGATTTCCCTCGAGGCCGATACGGTGATCGTGGCCATTGGCCAGACCCCTGACACGAGGTTTTTAGGAAAAATGGGCCTTCCGGATGAGAGAATCGACCAGGTTGATCCCCTGACGCTTCAGGGTCCGGATGAAATGGTTTTTCTGGCGGGCGATGTTGTGGATGGCCCCTCCTCGGTGGTGGAGGCCATGGCAAAGGGAAGGCGTGCTGCCGAGTCGGCGGATCGTTTCCTGACGGGAGAGCATCTCCGCTACGGCCGTGAGTATGCCGGGCCCGTGGAAACTGACTTTGAGATCGACACCCGTAAAGGGGTTCCCGGGAAAAGGGCCAAGATTCCGGTAAGAGGTCTCCGAGAAAAGAGGGATTTTGAGGAACTGGAACAGGGGCTCGATAAAGATACGGC
>JABMQV010000277.1 GCA_013203065.1 Desulfobacteraceae bacterium
ATCAAGAACCACGGCCTCAGTGACCACGATGAGTAGTTCTTGTTGCCAATCACCAATGATAAATCCGGCATTTGCACCTCCCGGTTTATACCATTTGGACGTTTCCCAACCTACCTTGGAAATGTAATGATGTTTTTCCGAAAAAAAATCCTTTTCCCGATATGAACCATATGAGAATGAAGGTTGGGTGTCAAGCGGAGGGGGAAGGGGGAGGTTGCTCCAAGACTTTATCTAATTGCCGTAAATGATTAATCCGAGAGGCCGGTGCTCTTATAGGTATCTTCAAACAGCCAGGTAGAAAGATAACGTTCACCAGTGTCAGGCAGGACCACAGCTATGAGCTTACCTTTGTTTTCAGGGCGAGCAGCAATCTGAAGCGCTGCCCAAACCGCAGCACCCGAGGAAATCCCCACGAGGAGTCCCTCTTCTGCTGCCAGCCTTCGCGCTGTTTCACCGGCATCATACCCTGAGACCTGTATGATTTCGTCAACAACTTCCTTGTCGTAAACCTCCGGCACAAATCCTGCTCCGATCCCCTGGATCTTATGAGGGCCCGGGGACCCTCCTGAAAGAACTGGAGAATCGAGGGGTTCAACTGCAATCGCCTTGAATTGCGGTTTCAGTTTTTTGAGTACCTGACTGCAACCGGTGATGGTCCCGCCCGTGCCGACACCACACACAAGGATGTCCACCAGGCCGTCCGTATCATCCCATATCTCCAGCGCCGTGGTCTTTCGATGGATCTCAGGGTTGGCCGGGTTCCGGAACTGTTGCGGCACGAAGTAGTTGCTATCCTGGTCCTGTAATTCATATGCCTTGTTAATGGCGCCCTTCATTCCCTCTGCCCCAGGCGTCAAAATCAGCTTGGCTCCAAGAGCACTCAAGAGTTTACGTCTTTCCACGCTCATGGTGTCAGGCATGGTAAGGATCAGGGGGTATCCCTTGACAGCGGCCACAAAAGCAAGGGAGATGCCGGTATTTCCGCTGGTCGGCTCAACGATTGTCATCCCCGGCCTCAGGACCCCATTTTTCTCAGCCTCATCCAGCATTGCGAAGCCGATACGGTCTTTTACGCTGGAGCAGGGGTTAAAGGATTCCAGCTTGGCGACAATCCTTCCTGGAAGCCCTTTGTTTACCTTGTTTAATCGCACAAGCGGCGTGTTGCCGATGAGTTCCATCACATCTTCTGCAATTTTCGGACGATGCTTCCTGCTATTATTTTTCTCCATTTCAAGTCTCCCCGAATATTAATCCATATCCCCTTACAGGTAACTAATCTCAATAAACCATCCCGGAGATCGTAATGCAAACTTAATCGACTCTTCCGGTCAAGCGATGATGAAAAACAGGGCTCCCCTTGAAGGGGACCGTTTTGGTCATTAGATATTGTCTCGAAGTTGTAGACACTGCGAACCGGAAACCGATGATGGATGTGCTGTTACATTATCCGGAGGGGTATCCCGCCTCTTTCAATGTATCAGCAATTTTTTCCCAAGTGGCGGGGCTTTCCCATTTGATAGAGGCGGTTTTGGTCTTTTCATCAGCCTCTACGGACGTTACACCTTCAAGATCGCCGATCTCTCGTTTGATTGCCATAACGCAATGGCCGCAAGAAATTGCAGGGATATTCACTATTTTTTCTTCCATTTGAATCCCTCCTTGTCCACTTAACGCATTAAAATACCAGCTCATCCGGGGCCAGTAACACCCACGGTGCGATTCTTACAGCCAGGCATGGCTGGCCGTCTATCCCTGAAAACTACGGGACATTTCCACATTCTTCTTAGGCTTCCGGCAAAACAGCAGGGGATAGCCCCAGGTCATCGATAAGGATCGATTTAAAGATCCCGAATGCACGGTCCCTTGGACTGCCTTTCAGGTAAGGGGATGTCTGTATGATCATGATCCCGCTCTTGAGTATACTCGCCGTGATTTCCTCAGACTGTTCAAACGTTATGCCAAAGGCGCCGGAAGCCTTGATACGGTAACCCCTCTCACTCAATATTTTACGTATTGCTTCAAGATCAACCTCAACCTTTTCTTTGGGCGAAATTATAAAATTGCTTCGCCCATCCCTTGCACATGTCTCTTCAACAAACTTATTTCTCAGGGGCGCTGGGGAACCTTTTGGTTTGTCCCCGCATATTGGGCAATTTTCAGACTTTTCAATCCTTATATGATGGAATTTCATATCCGGAAGGTCAATATAGAGTAATTGGTTTAGAAGTGTCGGCTCTTTGCCGGTGAGTACCCTTACGGCCTCAAAGACTTGGATGGCCGTAATTACCCCCAAAGCAGACGGATGGACACCCACCACAGCACATTTGGGGACATCGTCATCTTTGAGGCCGGGCATAAAACATTCGAGGCAAATGGTTTTGCCCGGCACAATTGTCGTGACATTTCCGGAAGTCCCAATGGCACCTGCAAAGACATAGGGTATCTTGAGTCGATTACAGGTCCTGTTGACAATATAGCGAGGTTCGGGTCTGTCGAGACCGTCAAGGACCACGTCCACACCGCCTATTATTTCATCGGCGTTTGCTGAATTGAACGATTCTGCAAATGGCTCAATCTTTACATCGGGATTCAATCTGCTCAGTTTCTGGAGTGCCACTTCAACTTTTGGTTTGCCTACGGAATCCACATCATAAAGATACTGTCTGTGAAGGTCTGAACGGGAGACGATATCTCTATCGACAATGCGCAGATGCCCGATCCCCATTCCCACCAGCTTGAGGGCTATCGGCGTGCCCAAGCCTCCTAGCCCAATCAAGCAAGCCTTGCCATTTCTCAGACTCAACTGCCCGTCATAGTCTATTTCATCCAGGGCAATCTGTCTTCCATATGTCTCTAATTCAGTATCTGAAAGTTCTTTTCTCATCTTATTTCACCTGTGGATCATTTCTCCGGGTAGTTCTGAAATATTTAACCATTTTCCCGATCCCGAAAGGGAAAGGCCTTCTGTCTTCCGCTTTTGATTAAAAATACCACAATGTGGTAGCATCGTCAAGCGCTCATTTTTTGGTCATCGGACCATACTAACATTTAATCCTTAGTGCTTTGGGCAGGAGTTTGAATGAAAAGGTCTCAGCCTCCCATGCCCTGTTGCCATCGATTTGCACCACAAGCGAGCGTTTCAACTGAACGGCCACTTTCCGGGCAGTACGGTATTTACCAATCCGGTTTCCTATGGTGAAGGCAGTTACAGCCGCCAGGAGGGCCGTGAATAACCCCGATTTAAGACTCAAGACATGAAGTTGCCGATCATCGAATCGGGCCCCAGGTATGACATTCATTCCAAAGCCATAATAGGGTTGTTTGACGACCATCAACGTCAGCAGGTTTTCTAATTCGAACGTTCTGTCATCGATTGTGATTTTGGCAGCAACCGGTTCATAGTCCCTGAAATAGGCATTCAATGCAGCCCGGACATATGCTGAAAGGCCGGCGCCACCGCTGGCAAGGTATTTGTCCCGAAGGCGTATGGCAGCCCCTTCTATCCCGAGAGAGACAGTAAATGCGCGACGCTTTTCACTGCAATTAATAAGGTCATAGTGATGGATTTTTCCGTTTTTGATGCGAACTGCAATGTCAGTCAAGTTACCCTTGTAATGAAGGGCGTGCCGCATACTGTTACCTGTACCCAGGGGCAGGTACGCGATGGTTGTCTGGTTCGTGTCTACAGAATTGATGACGTCGGAAAGTGTGCCGTCTCCCCCGGCTGCAACAAGTACATCACAACGGCCTGCAACTTCTTGAGCGCATCGAGAAAGATCCACGGCTGATGTGGTATTCAGACCGAAAATCTCTGCACCCAAGATCCGGGCGGGTGTTGAAAGTGCCGATCGTTTCTGATCGATATTCATCTTGCCAGAGGCGGGGTTGGTAATGATGGCGTACTTCATATCTGGTTCCCAAAATTCATATCCTACCCATAATAGCCAAAAACTTCTCTCCAAATCGGCATTTTATTGTAAAACTACACCAGGAGGTTTACGAGATCAAGTTTGTTCTCAGCCGATTGAGGTTTGCTATTATCACAGGTCAAAGACTTTTAAAAACCCTTGACCAAAGACGATTTTCGTGCAAAATGCAGGTAACAAACTCAAGAATGTTCCCCAAAACCAAGTACTTAATAGCGATGGAGGTAAGATCATATGATATTCAAGAATATTCTGATTCCTACGGATTTTTCCGAAAAGGATCGTCATGCCCTTGATATCGCGGTGGACATTTCTTCACCGGCCAAAGGGCGTATCACCTTGTTGCACGTGATAGAGTTGATAGCCAAGACCACCTTTGAAGAATTCGAGGATTTTTATAGAAAGCTCGAAAAGCGCTCTCTGAAAGATATGGACACCCTGATGGCCCCTTATCAGGATAGCCCGACAAAAATAGAACCGAGGATTCTATACGGCAGCAGGGCCCGGGAGATACTGAGGTTTGTCGAAGAAAACCAGATCGATCTGATCGTTATGAAATCCCACAGGATAGACATGGAAGACCGTGCTCAAGGCTGGGGCACAATTAGTTACAAGGTAGGCATATTGGCCCAGTGCCCTGTTATGCTCGTCAAGTAAAGGGGCGGGGGCGGATGGCAATCATCCCTTCATCAGTTCTTTTATTCGCGACACAGCAGCGGCTGCATCTTTACCGTATCCATCGGAACCGATTTGGTCGGCAAATTCTTGAGTAACGGGAGCCCCACCAACAAGTATCTTCACGCTATTCCTCAAGCCGGCTTTGCCGATGGCCCCAATCGTTTCTTCTATAGAATTCATGGTTGTCGTTAGCAGAGCGGATAATCCGAGGAACTGCGGTTGATGAACCTTTACGGCTTCCACGATTTCATCTGGATAGATGTCCACGCCCAGATCAATCACTTTCATGCCCGATCCCTCCAGCATGATGCCGACGAGGTTCTTGCCGATATCATGTCGGTCTCCCAGAACCGTGGCCAAAAGCACCTTCGCCACGTGCTTTATCTCTCCTTCCACCAAATGAGGTCTCAGTACTTCAAGCCCGGTTTTCATTGCACGGGCGGCAATGAGCATCTCCGGTATATAAATTTCTTCGGAGGCAAATCGCTCTCCAACCACGGCCATCGCCGGGATATATCCCTCATCGATGATCCGAGCGGATTCGATACCCTTGTTGAGGGCCTGTTCCGTTAAACGGGTCACCAGGACCCGGTCGCCCGCAATGACGGCTTCTTTGATATCATGCATATTTAACATAGATAATCCCCTTCTTGGCTTTAGCGGAACTCAATTAAACGCAGAATTACGGTAATCTCTATAGGGCCGGCCCGGGATCTGGTGTAACCGGTCTATTCCACAAAAAAGACCATCATTTCATCAGATTGAAGAATGTTGATATCTCCGTTGCGAGCTTACGCAGGCCCTTAGTCTAATTCAATGGGATATGCGCCATATTTTCTAACCGCTTCGGCCATGGCGATAACGCATTCGGGTTTCAAAAATGAGGCCAGGCTGTTCCCACTGGTGATAATATATCCACCGCCCGGTCCGCATCCCTTGATCAATTCTTTTACCTCGGCATCTACCTGCTCCGGTGTCCCCCTGCCCAACAGAACAAGATCGACGTTGCCCATAACGCACATCCGATCTCCAAATTCTTCCTTAATCGCCTTAATGTCCATGGGCCCCTTCTCATTTGGATGAATGCCCCAAACACCCAATTCCAGCAGAATGGGAATGGACTCCTTGATATTGCCGTCGCTGTGGAGTACCCAGGGGATATGGAGCTTGTCGAGAACCCGTTTGTATCGTTCAAACAGGAGATCTCTAAAGTCGGCAGGAGAAAAAAGCATGCCCGTTTTAAAGGCGTAGTCGTCGGTAGTCCAAAAAAAATCAAACCCCAACTGGTTGATCCTTTCGGCCACAACCACCATCCAGTCAAAGTAGATATCCAGCAGTCGCTCTACCAAAGCGCGGTTGTCGTATAAGAGCAGTGAGAAATTTTCCATGCCGAGGCTCAGCATCACCTGGGACAATCCGATTCGGGTCGCCAGATGGCAGGCATAATCACCCTTCTGCTTTACGAAATCCTCCGCTTCCCTGTAAAATTCGTCCTTTTTGGGGTCCGGCAATTGGATCATTTCCAGGTCATCTTCCGTTTTGATCATTCCCTCGCCGGGAAAGGTACGACCATCTTTGCCGACCTCCATTTTGACATAGTCCTGAGCTCGCAAAATGAATCCGATATTGTCGTGGCCCAAGAAGGAAGCCACAGCCTTAGCCTGCTCCGCATCATAGGGGTTTTTCCTCAGGCTGCCGCCGGTGGCACCGCCTCCAATTTTTCTATTTAGAAGGGTTTCGGCCATGACCACATCCACAAAAACCTCGCAGTGGGGTACCCGGTCGGGCACCTCTCTCCGCAATGCGGCCAAAACCCTCTCGCGCGGACTCATTTTCATCTTTCTTTCCTCCCTATGACCCTGCCACTTCCTCCACCAGGTTCACGACTTGTCGCTCCATGCAATGCGTGGTATTCTGCTGACAGCTCCATTCTATACCCCGCCAGGCTGTTCCGGGCAAGCTAAAAGATGGTAAGATAAAAACGAGAGATTTCAAAAAAAAATTATTTTGATATATCCTTACCATCATTTGGTGAGACCCCGATCCAAAGAAAAGCTGAAAATGGGAGGAAAAATGCCCTGGTATGTCTATTCAATTCTGTCATCATTATCTTTTGTGGGGTTATATCTTTGCGTAAGATGGTTGACTTCTAAGGGATTTGCCCCAAAACAAATACTCTTGTTCATGGTCGGTTTTGCCTTAATAGGGTTTTTTGGGGCAACGGCACCTTCGCTTCACCAGGTCATTAACTCCGATAACTTTCTCAGTTTTTTGGCAGCCGCCACATTTGCGGGCGTCTTCGCTTCGATTGGTCACTGGGCGGACTTTGAAGCGATTGGGAGGGCCCCAAATCCTGGCTACGCAACTTCCATAAGAAATTCCAGCATTTTGCCGGTAACCATTCTTTCGGTGTTTCTTTTTGACAGCTCGTTTGATTTTCTAAAGCTGCTGGGAATCCTTTTGATTCTTCCGGGGATCATAGCCCTGTTGATCGAAGGGAAAACCTTTCGCGAAAAGAAAGAGGGCGGGCCGGCATCCAAAAAACCTTGGATGCCTATGGCCTTCATAGCCTTGGCGGGTTATACCCTAACGGTTTTCGGGATGAAGAAAGCCACGCTGCTCGGATTTGCACCGCCAGAAATCTGTCTTTGTATATACATTGTCAATTTCATATTTTTCCTCGTCATTTGTCGAAAGGAATTAAGAAAGTATTTTCAAGATAGATCCAAATTGAGGTTTTTCTTGCCCGTTGTTCTCGCCTGCGCGGTTTTTGCGTTTGCAGTGAACTTGTTGAATGTCAAAGGGATTGCGCTTGCCCCTAATCCAGGGTACCATGAAGCCATAAAAAACACGAATGTCCTATTCGTTACCTTGCTGGCTGTTCCATTGTTCTCTGCCAGTATCAACAAACAGAAAATGATCGGAGTCGTCAGTATCGTTGCGGGCATAATTGTCTTGGTTATTTAGATCAAGAAAACGAATTCGGGAGAAATAATGGTATTTCTGGAGTGGGGTTCGGGTGTTTCTTGAAGGCGCGCTCTCAAAGTGAATTTACCTCTCACTTCCGCAGTGGGTGATATTTGGGGTGTTCTCCTAATGAATCCTATTGGCTTCTCCATGGTTTCGGCAAAACCCCAAATATCGGCCACGCTACGACGACTGGTTTAGAG
>JABMQV010000278.1 GCA_013203065.1 Desulfobacteraceae bacterium
GAACAGGTAAAAGAGCTCGTTGAAAAGCTTACGGTCAAGGTATTGAAGGAGGCATGACCGGGTCCCCCTTGAGGGAAATTATTTTGCGTTTCGAACCGGGAGCGCCCGGGGGTTATAGGTGAGGGACTGATCTCTCCAGCCCTTGGGACCAAGATCGAAATGGAAAAAGGAGGAAACTTCGGAAGTTACATTCCACTCCCAGACAGGGCAACAAGTCAAATAAATCAGGTTCGTGATGTGGCAGCCGCCCTTGCACCCACCGGTAGGCGGGCGCTCATTGGTGACCTTGGGGTCGTAAAGGGAGGTCAATTCACCCTGGGTGGGCATACGCCAGTCGGTATAACCGCCTCCCTTGTTGTTCCTGCAGTAGCTCTTGGCTTTTCCCCAGGTTCGCAACGAGTTACTTTCATCTCCCTTCCCTCTCGGTGTTCTCGATTAATATCATCACATCCAAAATATTTGGATATGACTTCCAGATCCGAAACTGTGGCCGGGGTTAAGAGACCTTATGATATATTTTGTCAATTACGAAATATGGGATGTTGTGATTTTCGACTCACCCGGTTGCGGGGCAACCATTCACGTTAAATTCATTCCTGTGTTGAACATGAAGCTCATTTGAACAGGAGACACAAGAGTTCCGGTGTCTGATACAGCGCAAAGTCAGATGATTTTCCCTACCTACCCCTTATTTGGGGAATTCGGCTAGAATTCTGGATGAAATACAAAATCTTCCTATCAAATTGATTCCTGAAAATCCTTGGTAACTTTCTTAGCTGCTTATTGCTCATTATCAATGAGAGATAACGGAGCATCTAAAGTGCTATCAGCAGGGGCATCCACTTCAGGACGAGGAGCAGAATAAGGGCCAGCACTTTCTACGACACGCTCAATCGGACGTCCATTTACGAGGAGTTGTAGAACATCCGGGCGGGAATAGTGCCCCCCCACATCACAGGCAGCTTTGGCCGCAAGCACCGATTCGAGCGAACCTTGGGCCGTGAGAATCGTCTCCCCCTCTGCCGGACCAGCAATAACTTCGCCCCGGGGATCAATGATGTAACTATCCCCCGTATTGTCGAAGGTGCGGAGATTACGATAGCGCTCCGGGACGTCCTCCAGTGATTGTACACCGCCAACCAACACAACGTAGCAACCAGCCTGAGAGGCAAAGGTTCGCGAGAGGAGGAGTTGGCGGGGCCAAAGCGAGATAGGCGGAACTGGTGCGTCGGTCAGCTCTCGACCGGGCCATGCAGCCACGTGAATCTGGGTTCCCTGGGCCATCAAGGCATATCCGGGGAGTACCATGTTGTGTTCCCAGCAGTTCAATCCACTAAGCCGGCCGTAAGGTCGCTCATAGACATTGAGACCAAGAGCGTCACCCTCACCCCAAATCGCTCGCTCAAAGTGGGTCGGTTTGAGTTTGCGGTGACGTCCTAAAATCTTGCCTTCCTTGCCGATGAAAAGGAGCGTGCAATAGACGGTACCACGCGTTCGGCTATCAAGCTCGACTATCCCGATAACGACATCAATGCCTGCCCGGCAGGCAGCAGCGCATAGCCGATCGGTAGTTGGGCTGGGAATTTCAACGGCATTGGCTAGATATTCTGCAGCGGCTTTCCACCAGAGCTGTTCCCTCGGTTTAGGTCCAAAGACAAAAAAGGGATACCCCGGCACCCAGGTCTCACCAAAGGCAGCAAGAGTAGCGCCTTGCTGAGCTGCCTCCTCAATGAGCTTACATGCTTTCTCTGTCGAGGCTTTGCGGTCAAAGAAAATAGGCGCGGCCTGTACGGCAGCTAGCGTAAATTCCGTATATATTGACATAATACACTCTCCTGTGTTTTTTCTATAATGAGAAATAATGCCCCTGACGGATCATTAATGTTCCGTCAGAAGCAAGGCATGCGTATCTTGAAGTGTAACACGGGAAGCCTCTCAAAATAGGTTAAATGATTGGTGGAAAACCTCAGACTGATGGAATGATAAAAACCCAATTATGTCAAGAAGAATCAGGGTTCGCAACGGCTTCATGGTTGATCATCTCAGCCTTGGTGAAGGTCAGGATTTCTCTGGTATTTGTGAACAACCCCAGAACAAGTATTCTGGCATCATCTTACACATATGAAATGGCAAGATCAAGTGAAGTATTGCTCTGGAATTGTTGTGTTTTTTCACCTTCCCAAATTTGCTTTTCATATAGTCTA
>JABMQV010000279.1 GCA_013203065.1 Desulfobacteraceae bacterium
CACTTTCCCCGGGATATCGCCGAGGAAATGGCCATGCTTCAATATTTCGGTCTGGAGATTCCTGCCGTTTATGGGGGGGCCGGGCTCGACAGCGTCAGTGCGGCTATCGCAATTGAGGAAATATCAAAGGCAAACGCGGCGATAGGGTTGTGTGTTTCCGTACACAACAGCGTCGCAGCTTCTCCCGTCTATTTCTTTGGGAATGAGGAACAACGCCTGCGTTTCCTGACGCCCCTGGCGCAGGGGGAGAAGATTGGCACCTTCTGTCTTACCGAGCCCAATGCCGGCTCTGACGTGTCCTCTCTTGAGACCAGCGCCCTCCGTGAGGGGAAAGAATATATTCTAAATGGTAATAAGATTTTTGTCACAAATGGGGGGATTTCCGGCATCAATTTGATCTTCGCAAAGACCAAGGACGCAGAAAAAGACACGGGATTCAGTGTCTTTATCGTTGAATCGGAGCGGGAAGGGCTTGAGAAGGGCCCCATTGAGGATCTCATGGGTATGCGGGGAAATCCGGTCTGTCCCATTTCTCTTCGTGACTGCCGTGTCCCTTTGGAAAACCGGCTGGGAGACGAGGGGGGCGGCCTCAAGATAGCCCTTTCCACCCTTTGCGGGGGCAGGCTAGGTATTGCGGCCCAGGCCGTGGGGATTGCGCAGGCCTCCTTGGAGGCCTCCATAAAATACGCCAAGGAGCGTCACCAATTCGGCAAGGCCATAGCCGATTTTGGGGCGATCCAGGATTTGTTGGCCGAGATAGGGACACGGATAGAGGCGGGCCGTCTTCTTATTTATCGAGCCTGTGACCTAAAGGAAAGGGGAAATAACTACACCAAAGAATCGGCCATGGCAAAGGTCTTTGCCAGTGAAGTGGCCGTAGACGCCACAAGGATCGGTGTCCAGATCCACGGGGGATACGGATACACCAAGGCATACCCCATAGAACGTTTCTACAGGGATGCCAAGGTCTGTGAGATATACGAGGGCACGTCAGAGGTTCAGCGCATGGTCATCGCACGGGGGTTACTGAGTGGATAATTGCGGGAAAGCCGTTTATGGGGGCGAGAGAGGACAGGACCGGGGATGGAAATTGTAGTTTGCATAAAACAGGTCCCTGACGTGCCCACCGTGCGAATGGATCGGGAAAGGATGACCATTATTCGCGAGGGGGTGGAAAGCGTCATCAATCCTCTGGACTATGTCGCGATGGAAGCCGCCCTGGAATTACGCCAGAAGACAGGAGGACATGTCACCATAATTACAATGGGTCCCCCCCAAAGCGAAGTTGCCCTCAGAGAGGCCCTGGCAGTGGGTGCTGATCGCGCCATATTATTGTCGGATCCTGCCTTTGCCGGCGCAGACACCTTGGCTACCTCCCACGTACTTGCAAGGGCAATTGGAAAGATCGACCCGTTTCCGGATATGGTGCTGTGCGGAATGCAGACAACTGACAGTGACACGGGGCATGTTGGACCTCAAATTGCGGAAGAGTTGGGGCTGCCGCAGGTATGCGGGGTAAACGAGATTCACGTGGAGGGCAAAGATCTGGTGGTAAAGCGGTTGAGTGACGGTTTTGTGGACACAATTCGGGTGACGTTGCCGACCCTATTGACCGTTTCGAAGGGGCTTTGCCCGGTAAGGGACTTGCCCCTTGGGGCCTTGGAAGCTGCTTTTTCAACCAAAGATATCATCCAATGGTCCATGGAGGATCTTGACTTAAAAAAAGAAGAGGTGGGTTTTGAAGGGTCAGCAACCCAAGTGAGGAGGCTTAAGACATCCCCTCCCAGAGGGAATGGCAAGGTCATAGAGGGTCCCCCGCAAATCCTGCTGGAACATTTGATCCACAAACTTGAAGTCCTTAGCATACTGGACGAGGAAGATGGGAAAGAATCAGATCTTTGACGGCGTCTGGGTCTTTGGTGATTACAGGAATTACTTCCAAAACCGGGTTACCCTTCAGCTGATTGCCAAGGGAAAGGAATTGGCAGAAGAACTCGACAAGGGACTTACCGTCGTCGTTCTGGGCGAACAGGTCCATCAATATGCCATGGAATATGTGGCCCACGGTGCGGATGTGGTCGTGGCCGGTGAGGACCCGAGGCTTAAGGAATATCAGGTGGAAACATACACCGCAGTCCTGGCCCGATGGGTCAAAGCCTTCCGACCGCAGGTCCTGCTTGCGGGGGCTACATCCTTTGGGAGGGAGTTTTTTCCGCGATTGGCAAAGCGACTCCACACCGGGCTGAGTGCCGATTGTGTCGCCCTTGATGTGGATAGGGAGACGGGACTTCTCATCCAAACGACCCCTTCCTTTGGGGGTGAACTCTTGGCGGAGGTTGTAACCCCTGACCATAGGCCCCAGATGGCGACAGTCCATCCCGGGATTTTTCGTGAAATCCCACACGACGCCACCGCACTCGGCGCTATCCTGTATCCTGAGATAGGCCCAATCCCTGAGGTACGTCTCAGAAGAATAAGGACACGGCCCCAACAGACACACGATATCAGCCTGGAGGATGCGCCGGTGGTCTTGGCGGGGGGAAGGGGGCTGGGGTCAAAGGAACTATTCGGGTCGCTTTTTGAACTGGCAGATCTCCTGGGAGGAGATGTGGGGGCCACAAGACCGGCTGTTCGTGCAGGATGGGCCGAAGAGGATCGGCTCTTGGGCCAAACAGGAAAAAATGTGAGGCCCAAGTTGGTGATATCCATAGGAACTTCCGGGGCCTTGCAATACACCACGGGGATCCAAGGGGCTGAGACAATTATCGCCATTAACCGGGACCCCAACGCTCCCATTTTTAAGATCGCTGACCTGGGGCTGGTGGGGGATGCAGCTTCACTGCTCCCGCTGTTGCTGGAGGCCCTTCGCAAACGGGTATAGAACATTATGATCCACTATCGGGAAAGTATTGTCAGCGCGTACCATAATTACCTGGTGAACGACATGTTGACCCCAGGGTTTCTGGTTGGTGATCCAAATTCTCAAATTGGCTTTTTTTTTCTGGCAGACCTTGTCCAGCCCGGGCAAACACCCCCCCGCATCTCCGCAAGGCTGTTGGATAAGCATGGGGAATGCCTGGTGGAATTAAATGAGAACAACATCCGCGAAAACCCTGGCGGCTGTATCCAACACCCGGTTCCGGGCGGGTCCGGTGTCCTCCTCCCTTCGAGAATACCCCTGCTGGAAATCAACACCCGGCGTTTTGCCAACGGGTACCTGACCACGATTAAAGCAACACTCCTTGATGAAAAAGGGGATCCCCGGATAGAGCCCCTAGGAGAAAGCATACAGGTACATGGTGAGGCAGAACTCAACCTCGGCTCTCCATTGCCCCCTTCCATGTGAATAACGGCAACCAAAGTGAAGGCAATGAAAAAGCCGCGAGTGGTGATTTACAATCATCCCAATTCGGAGATCAAATCCTTCCTTACCCCGAAAGAGATATCGACCTATAAGGTGGAATGTTTCAGTAGCCCTCTCAAAGAGGACGTAGAGGAAAGTGTCAAGAGCCTGGGGTTGATAGGGGAACGCGTTGTACGAGAAATAATGGCCATCAACGGGGTGGAAGAAATCTACATAAAACCCAAAGAGGTCAGGATGAAGAAGAACCCCTCAATTTCATGGCAGGAAATCGAAGAAAAAACCGTTACGATCCTGAATCGGGCTCTCAAAAGAAGAGAGATAAGGATAATCAGGAAGGAAAGATCTACGACCTAATAGTCGGTGAAGCTATGGACGCATCCCTCGCTTCTTTGGTCCCAGCTCACCGGGGAGAATCCGATACGCCGTTTCAATCCACTCACACAGAAGCGGTCTTGTATCCCGGGGATCTATGATCTCCTCGATGCCGAACATCTCGGCCGTAAGAAACGGGGATGTCATTTTGGAAAGACGGTCCTCGATCTCCTCCCTGAACGCCTTCGGGTCTTCCGAAGCCTCTATCTGGCGTTTATAGGCCGCTTGAACGCCCCCCTCCAGCGGCAGTGATCCCCAATCCCCGGACGGCCAAGCATACCGCAGGTTAAGCCGTGAATGATTTCCATGGGCCGCACCTGCGACCCCGAAGACCCGCCTCAAAATGATGGAGCACCAGGGAACGGTTGCCTGGTATACGGCGAATATGTATCGGGCGCCGGCGCGAATGGTGCCCTGCTTTTCAGCCTCGACCCCGATCATAAACCCGGGATTATCAACAAAATTTACCACCGGCAGATGAAATGTATCGCACATATCTATAAAGCGTACCATTTTTTCTGCGGAGGAGGTGTCGACGGCCCCGCCGAGGTGCATGGGATCATTGGCCAACACACCTATGGGTCTCCCGGACAGGCGTGCCAGACCAGTGACGACCGAGCGTCCCTGCATCTTTCCGATTTCAAAGAAGCTTCCCCTGTCAAGGACCATCTCAACGATCCGACGCACCGGGTATGGGCGCCGTTTGCTTTTTGGAATGATTCTGAGCAGCTCGTCTTCCCGGCGATCGGGCGGATCGGTTGATGCAATGACAGGTGGCATTTCAAAGACGGAATTGGGCATAAAAGATAGAAAACGCCGGATGTGGTCAAAGGCCTCTTCTTCGGATCCAGTCTCATTGTCCACGGCCCCCGAGCCGCGGGCGTGGATATGTGAGCCGCCAAGTTCCTCCTTGCTCACCTTTTTTCCCGTGGCAGGTTCCACAAGAGGTGGGCCCGCAACAAACATCTGAGCTGTTTCCCTGGGCATGACGGAAAAGTGGGAGAAAACGACCCGGGCTGCACCGAGCCCAGCCACCGGTCCGAGGGCCGCGCCCACCACCGGCACCGTTGAAAGCAGCTCTTCCATTACCTCCATGGCCGGATTGTACGGGACATACGTACGATCCATCATCTCCAGAAACTTGACGCTTCCGCCGCCGCCTGTCCCCTCCACGAGACGGATCATCGGCATCCGGAGATGGAGGGCCATCCGTTCCGCATAGGGAGCTTTCCGACCGATTGCGGCATCCGCGGCACCCCCTCTGATGGTGAAGTCGTCACATGCCAGAACCACCCGGCGACTGTCAATCCGGCCCGTACCCATAATGAAATTTGAAGGGAAAAGCTTGACAAGACGGTCTCCTTCGTGAACCGGAATACCGGTTATGGCCCCGGTCTCATGGAATGAGTCCTTATCCAAGAGCGAGTCGATCCTCTCCCTAACATTTAGGCGACCGGCATTGCGTTGACGTTCCAGGTTTTCTGGACCCCCCATTTGAGATGCCAGCGATTCACGGAGGTGAAGTTCTTCGATTTCTGCTGACCAGTCCTTATCTGAATCCTTTTTTGAATTTTCCATCTGGGTCTCCCGGGTTCGAAAAATATGTCTGCATGGCTTAATTATATCGCAAACTAAACAACCTGACTGGCCTTGTCCTGTCAAGAAA
>JABMQV010000280.1 GCA_013203065.1 Desulfobacteraceae bacterium
CGTCAAGTAAGAAGGAACCACAACTTATGTGGTATCAGGCTGGATTGCAGTTCTGTGTTTGTTCACCATGTTATATCCTCCGGTGGAGGGCCGCATTTAGGCATTTAATAGGGTGAAGGGATATTGGCTGGGATAAGTTGGGGGCTTCAAGTGGTGGAAATTATTGGTAACTGACGGCATTTAGGCGTAATCCGGACACACCACTCTATTAGATCCTCTCCGAGCCGGAGGCCATGGCCGGTTTTGAAAAAATCATGAAGCATAAGTCTCAATGGGATAATCCGGATCGTAGTAATATCCTTGTTGTTGACCGGGCAGTCGGCCTCCGGTCAAAAGGAGCAACCTTACCCCCTGCCGGAGCCTCCTTCAAGACCAGGGCGCCATACATGCCCATTTTAATTTTTTTTCGTATGCACAGTGCCGAGGCCCAATTTTTTGATAGTTGTCCACGCAGACCCTGGAAACTTGTGTGCATCTTTCAGGACCTTGTCCATAGCATCAAGAAAGTAGTCGGCATCACCCTTGTCGATAATCAGCGGAGGCAGAATTTTCACGGTATCCAATCCATGTCCGGCCACCTGGGTCAAAATGTCATACTTTTCCAGGAGTGGGATCGTAATAATCTGGCAAAAAAGATCCGCATTCATTTTATGGATAAGCTTCCATCCGCTCTTGAGTGAGAGGGACTCGGGAGGCCCCAATTGTATCCCTATCATGAGACCTTTGCCCCGGATTTCGTGGACCAACTCGTAGCGGTCGGCTAACTCTTTTAGACCCTTTAGGAGATATTTTCCCATCCGGTCCGAACGTTCAATCAAGTTTTCTTGCTCTAGCACATGAAGGGTGGCAAGCCCGGCGGCCATGGCGAGATCGTTCTGGCCAAAGGTGTTGGAATGGGCAAGACATCGGTCCATGCTGTCAAAAATCCTGGAATGGATCTCCCGCCGGGTGATAATGGCCCCCACCGGTATATATCCCCCTGAAAGGGCCTTGGAGACGATCAGCACATCAGGGGCAACATCCCAGTGATTCACCGCAAACATCCGGCCCGTTCGACCAAAACCGGTCTGAACCTCGTCGGCGATAAAAAGAACGTCATATTCATCGCACAACCGACGCACACCCGGCAAATAGTCGTCCCCGGGGATAAACACCCCCTTACCCTGAATCGGCTCAACAATAAATGCGGCTACGTCCTTTCGGGAAAACGCGGCCTCAAGGGCCCCCAGGTCATCAAAAGGAACCGGGACGCAGTCGGGGAGGAGCGGTTCGTTTCGCCCCCTGAATTCCTCGTTGCCATTCACGGAGAGAGCGCCCAGGGTAAGCCCGTGAAAACCGTGTTCGCAATATACGACCTTAGGCTTTCCAGTGGACTGTCGGGCGAATTTGAGGGCCCCTTCCACCCCCTCGGCCCCTGAATTTGTAAAAAAAACTGCGTCCAAGTCTCCGGGGGCTATCCCGACCAATGCCTCGGCCAAAATTCCGGAAACGGTCCCGACATCCATCTGCACCATGTTGGGCGGGTTGCAAGCCATCATATCGCGCACCACCTGAGCCACAAGAGGGTGGTTTCGCCCTATGTTGAAAACACCGAATCCGGCCAGAAAATCCAGAACCTCACGGCCCTTTTCATCTATAAGCCGTGCCCCTTTTGATGATACATAGTTGCGGTTAAAACCGATTACCTCCAACACGCGTACAAATTGCGGGTTCACATACCGCCGGTGGAGGTCATAGGTCTCGGTATGACGGTTTTTTACAAGCGATGTAATATCCATGATCTTTCAGATGGATCGATCTTTTTTCTCAACTTCCCGATCCCTCAGAACCCTTTTCAATATCTTGATTGAACCCGTCTTTGGCAGTTCATCCACAAACTCAACAATCCTCGGATATTTGTAGGCGGCCATCTTCTCTCTTGCCCATTTGATTTGTATGATAAGAACTTGCTTTTTCAGGGAGGGGAAGACTGAAATCAAGATTCTTAAGCAGCGCGGAGAGCGTCCCGAAGGTTCTTTAACC
>JABMQV010000281.1 GCA_013203065.1 Desulfobacteraceae bacterium
AGATGAAACCGCTGACGAACTTCGTCCTGAATACGATCTCCCTGCCCTGCTCAAGGAAGGTGTGGGAGGGAAATATGCCAAGCGTTATGAGAAAGGGACGAACCTCATATTATTAGCCCCTGACGTCGCAGAGGTCTTCCCGACGGACGAAGCCGTGAATAAAGCCCTTCGGTTAGTTATCCAATTGAAAAGGATCCCTGAGGGCCGGAAGCGAAGGTTGGCCGGAGCATAAGGAAAGGCAAACGATTGCTTCCACACGGATTGACCTTCCGCTATGTGTAGATGGAGTCAGAGCTGCTGTTAGTTGACATATCTTGTATCATTTTAAGGTGTAAGATATAGGGGATCGAGGTAGGACAGCCATATTACATTAAAATAGTCACACGCCATTGTAACGGTAGAACACCAAATCATTACAGGCGCCTTTTCAACAAGGATCTTGTATTCCTCGCGACTAAGTTCCTCTTTCATGAAACACCCCCGTAATCGTTTTTTGGGCTCCATTGACGAGACCGTTCTAAACGACTCCTTTTGTTGAGGTTAAGCACCCTTATGTAAACAGATCCAGGATATCGTCCAGGATGAGGAGCGCGCTGTTTACGTCTGACCCGATCCGTTTGATGGCCGAAGATTTTGCGTTGCACGGAATTTAATTAATGGGCGCTCCGGAGCCTGAACGATACCCCCTGCTTTATAGGGGCCATCGAAATGTCGAAAACAAGAAACATGGTTTACATATTGGGAAATGTGACCTGGGATGTCGAACCTGATTGATGTTTTGCCAGGCACAATATGTGGGGATTGGGCAATTTGCCATTCATCCCAACTCAGGTTAAGAATGCTTGCATGAAACTTCTGTGTCATATCACCCGTATCTTGTCAAGCCTGGAAGATGTAGCTTTCACCTTTTACCATTAAAATCAGTCAGATGATATAGAAGAAATGGAATATATTTCAAGCTGAAGTTGGCCCCAATAAAGGCAATTTCTGAGTATATGCCCAATTATTTCCATTCACCTTTTTCATTCCTATTGACATCCAAAGTATTCTCAGATATTGATAAAGTTTATGAAATACCGGTCCTGATTATCGTTTCGGCCATTTTCTAATGGTCATCTTATTACGACCACTGGTAGGTGCGGATTTATCCGCAGGAATCGGCATTTCGGCTGACCCATTAAGTGCAAATGAATTCGCACTTACCATTATTAATTGGAACGATGTTCAAGTATGAAATCGGATTTCTGGCTATTCTTGTTACTTGCATCTGCCTATAATAGTATGTTCGCAATACAGAAACATTCTATCAGTTTTTCCTTTAGAAAACGGGCGAGCAGGATCGAACATGATACCGATGGCGGTGCTGATGGAGATTTTCTTGCCAAGGAAAAAGCATTTAGCTGTGACCTCAGCGCCATCTTACAGGAGTCATCGTGATTTAAAATTTACACCGATACGGAGAATAATGGGAACATATCCAATAACAAAATAGATAGGCGGGCCTTTCTATTGACCTGCGGCGTTGTGGGCGGGGGTTTGTTTCTGGGATTCGTTGGCTGTGCGGGCCAGGATGAAAATGACCAAGACGTGAATGAGCTGAGATCTTTGCAGCTCAGGCTTTTACAGTTTGTAAAAAATCAGCAGTTTAAACAAGCAGAAGGTCTCCTCCATTGTAGAAAACGGTCAATCGTTTCTCCTTAACGAGTGCATCTGCAAGAAGGAACAGGGGCTCCTGGAGAATCCCTGTGATAGGCCACTGGAGGTTTGTCTGGCCATCGCCCCTGTGCCCAACGTCTTCGATGACGCAAAGTGGGGACGTCCAATCTCAAAGGAAGAAGCCTATGGAGTACTGAATAAGTCCGAGGAGGATGGCCTGGTCCACCTTACCTGGAATGTGGAAGGTGGTCACTTTTTCATCTGCAACTGCTGCGGCTGTTGCTGCGGTGTGCTTCATGGAATCAATGAGTTGAACATCCCTGCATCCAAGGTGGTCAATTCTTATTTCTTCGCTACCATAGACCCGGATGAATGCGCAGCCTGCGGCACTTGTGCGGATGAACGCTGTCAGGTAAACGCCATTGAGGAGGGCGAGGATGCCTACGAGGTTATCAAAGAGAGGTGCATCGGCTGTGGCCTCTGCGTGAGTACCTGCCCTTCTGAGGCCATCAAACTGATCC
>JABMQV010000282.1 GCA_013203065.1 Desulfobacteraceae bacterium
GACCCCAGTACCATCTGCCGGAGCTACGGGGCAGGCAAATAGTTCAGGCGACGTTGCCCAAACTATTGGCTATTAAGGATTTTCGCAACATCCACAGAATTAAAGGGTCCAGGTTCCCCGCATCCCCGGGAAAAAACAAAAGTCCCGCCTCTTGCTGAAGAGTGAGGGGGTCAAATCTCCTCTTGACTCTTGGCCATTAACAAATTGGATCCTTTAAGGGGTTTTCTGTCTCTTTCTCCTCGATC
This sequence comes from Desulfobacteraceae bacterium, assembly GCA_013203065.1. Next base: position 246 of record JABMQV010000282.1, read on the forward strand.
ATCTTGAGAAACAGAAAATAGGTCAACTGCTCGATATAATTGCCGTAGTCGATCCCGCATAACAATCTCAGGAGCTTTTTTCTTACGCTTCCTACTCATATTATCACCTCGACAATTTTACTGTTTGGGCCAATAAAATGTTTTAAATTTCAGTAAATTATAGATAAAAAAATCCGAATGTCAATTTAGGAAAAAAACGTCGGTTTTAAAGCAACTTAACGAGTGGTATCCTTATGAAATTCCTATTGTCTCGCTTCCAGCACCAGCCTTCTGTCCATCTGATAAGCCAGGAAGACATAATAGTGAGTCTGTTTGAAAGATTATCATACACGTTTGACAGACAGGGTCAATCGATTGTGGATTTTAGAATGCGGAATGGGGATTTCAAAAAGAGCGTCTTCTATCCGATTTTGGATTTTGGAATGCGCCCCGGTGAAATAGAGCTTTGGTTTCACAGGGCAAGGGATTGCGGAATTTAGAAACACGGAAAATGAATTGAGTCCGATTAAACCCTGGTCTTATTGGTGACCGAGGGGACCTCAAAACACCTCTGGATAGCAAGGAGAGTTGAATGGATCTGTTCAGCGGGCACGACCCCGGAGATGGAAGCGATGGAACAGCTCAAACCCAGAAGCCGCACCGGGACCTCTTCAAGGGTGGTCAGGAGTTCATTTGCAATACCGTAACGATCACCAAAATGGGGGCCATTCATTGAAAAAGACGCCACCCGGGGAACCCTGGGTCCCACAGTTCCATCGGGGAGTCCTTTCAGGATCTCTGCGCTCTCGGGCATATCTGAGTGGGGGATGCAAAAGAGCAGGTTTGTGGCAGCATCTTCTTTGGATGGAGTCGTGATCAGGAAGGTTAGAGGGAAATCCAGTTGTGAAAGCCCTTTAAAGGTCTCTCCCACCGCTTGCAGATTGTCTTTTTTTATCTTGACCCGCAAGAGATCCTGCTCCCCCTCCCATTCCAGGGCATAGACCTTGGGTTTCCTCTCCTGGTAGGAGGCCACGACCTCTTTGTAAAGCTTTTCTTTACCCTTCTGGGCCAGTTTCCAGTCGGAAGGGCTTCTGTAGGCGCTGAAATTGAACGGTCCGAATAGGGCATTGGTGGCCTTGTTGATAGCATCTTCACGCAGGACAACCGAAATGGATGAGGGGGAATTGGCTATTGCTGCCGGGGCAACCCCCGCTTTGCCAAAGGCATGAAGGAGTGCTCCCAGGGTCTCGGGCTTTCCGCGGTGGGGAAATATGGAGAGGATTGCAGCCCTTTCAGCAGAGGAGTTTGTCTTTCGGAAATTGTTTTCAATGAGGCCAGCGGTCTTTTCCGCATCATGGGAGTCAATAACGAGATCTAACCCCCATTCCCGATCTTCACTGCCGCATGTGAGAAAAGGAAGGTTTGTTTTTTCTCTTGCCAGCAGATGGCTCAGCTCCGCGAGACAACACCTGTCATTTCCGGATCTGGCCACTGAAATCCAGACCATCTCCCGAAGGAGCTTGAAGCCGCCAAGTCTTATTGAAGGTGTCATGAGGCACTCAGTTCCCGGACGCCACTGGAGCTCAACAAGAGCAGGTGGTCATAGCAGTGCGCTCACCACCTCCCACAGACCTTCCGTGTCGATCGGCTTGGCAATATAATCATCCGCCTCGGTGGACATCCCGTCCGCGTGGGTATAGCTGGTGGTGGGGACGGCTTCACCCACGGCCGTAAGGAGTACAACAGGAATATCCTTTGTCTTCTCATCCCCTTTCAATTCACCACACAGGACATAGCCATCCTTCCGAGGCATCATGATATCAAGGATAACAAGATCCGGACGCCGCTCCTTGATGGATTCCTCTCCCTCGATACCATCGTAGGCGCGCCCCACCTCGCATCCCTTGCTTTCAAGCATCATGGCCAGGGTCTCAACCAGATCCGGATCATCGTCCACAACCAAAATATATTTTTTATCCATGCCACCCCTCCTTTTGCCCATTAGTCTTGGGTTACTTGTCATTCGGCGTTTTGTTTCATCCTTATGGGATGATAGTTTTCAATCGTCAATGCTCAAGTGTCAATCTTCAATACCGGGTCTGGGATAAAGCCCACTTCGCTCCACAATCTCTGGCACCTTCTCCTCCCATTCAATTGCCATAATGTGAAAACCCTTCACACCCTCACACTCCTTCAATCGCTGGATCGTCTCCACACAGATGTTGATGCCTTCCTCGGCCTGTTTTTCCTTTGGAACATCAGACATCCTCTTCACCACCTCGTCCGGCACATCCATCCCCGGCACACGGTTTTTCATATACTTGGCCATTCCGGCGCTTTTGAAAGGGGTAACTCCCGCCAGTATATAGGTTTTGTCGTGGAGACCCCGTTCGCGGGTCAATTTCATCCACTCCTCGAACTTGTCGAGGTTATAGATGCATTGGGTCTGAATGAATTCAGCACCCGCTGCAATCTTTTTGGCCAGCCGGGGCACCCGTATTTCAAATGGATCTGCAAAGGGATTGGCGGCTGCCCCCACAAACATCTGCGGCGCGCGGTCGATATCGTCTCCTCCCAAAAACTTTCCCTCATCCCTCATGTGTCTTACGGTCTGAATCAGCTGCATGGAATCCAGGTCGAACACATTCTGACCCGTGGGGCTGTCGCCAAATTGCTGATGGTCTCCGGAGAGACAGAGGATGTTATAAATATCGAATGAGGCAGCGCCCAAGATATCGCTCTGAAGTGCGATCCTGTTCCTATCCCTTGTAACCATCTGAAGGGTTGGCTCTAAGCCCATCAATTTGAGATGGATACATGAGGCCAGGCTGGACAGGCGCGTCATCGACGTCTGATTGTCCGTGATATTGATGGCGTCCACATAATCCTTGATCATCTTGGCCTTTTTCGTGATGCTTTCAGCGTCGCTGCCCCGGGGAGGCCCGCACTCTGACGTCACTGCCAAATGTCCTGCCGCAAGAATCTTTTCCAGTTTGCTGGGCGTCTTTGTCTTCATGGCTGCACATCCTCCCTGATCACTTTTCTGGGTCCACCGGCCCGCTCGGTGGACCAGTCCTTAATGGGTGTGAGCTTCTCATAGTCCTCAAGCCGATCCAACTCGTTGAGACGGTCTATAATCAGTTGCCACCCGCAGACGAGATCCTTATTTATCTCGCAGTTTCCCTTTGTGGAACCCCCGCACGGTCCATTAAAGAGTCGTTTGGCACACCGAGACACGGGGCAAATCCCCCCTGTCTTGGCCAGGATGCACTGGCCGCAGCCCTGGCACCGCTCTGTCCAGACCCCCCTTTCTTCGGTCACGCCCATAAAACAGGTGTCAACGCCAGGCAACAGGGGTATTTGCATGTATTTCTCGGCCATAAACTGAACGCCCACGCCACAGGCCAAGGATATTACCGCGTCATATTGATCAATGGTGTTCCGTATCTCCTCAAGGTATTCGTGGTCGCACTGTCGCTCCAGAGTGACCTCGTCAATCTTCACATCTTTCCCCTGATTCATAAAGTACATACGGAGGGCCGATGCGAGGACCGCCACTTCCTTTTTTCCCCCTGCCTCACACACGGTAACACACTCGTTGCACCCGGCGATGAGTATCTTTTCATACCCATTAACCGATTCAATGACTTCGTCGATAGGCTTCTTCTTGGCCACAATCATGTGAAATGCCCTCCTGTCGCATGGATCGCTGAATGCGAAATGATCCTCTCAATCCCGCAATCTTTACCCGGTTAAATCCATCTCTGCATTTATTTAACTGGTGCCTGATTCCCAAATCCCTCAACTATATCACGCCGCCTTTTTCTTCTTGGCTAACTTAATGGGATTTGGTCCCATCTCCTTTATCTTCTCTGTCACTTCATGGGCAATACGGACAAATTGTGGTGCCTCGCTGGAAGAAAGATTATACATCTGCACCCTCTCCCCGCCCACGCCAATGCTGTCCAGAATCTTTTGGGCCTGTTCAACCCGTTTCCTTGCCCTGAGGTTTCCACTGTTGAAATGACAATCCCCTTCCATACAACCCACCACATAAACACCATCAGCCCCTTTTTCAAAGGCCCTGAGTACGTGGATGACATCGACCTTCCCCGTGCAAGGGATAACAACAATCTTTATATTACTCGGATATTGGAGGCGCATGGAACCTGCCAGGTCCGCTGCAGTATAGCCTCAAAATTGACAACAAAACGCAACAATGATCGGCTCAAAACCTTTCATCACAGGACTCCTTCCAGCAAGGCATCCAACTTGCTCATGACCTGATCATCCTCATACCAGTTCAGCTCAATAACCTTTGCCGGACATTCGGCTGCACAGATACCGCAGCCGTGGCAAAGGGCCGGATCGATTTCACTCACACCATCCCTGTTGATGCGCGGGACATCATAGGGACAGGAACGGACACATATGAGGCAGGAAGCACATCGTTCCTGATCAACTTTGGCGGTCACCACCGACAGGGTAATTTCCGACTGGGAGAGAAAGGTAGCAGCCCGCGAGGCCGCCGCCATGGCCTGGGAAATAGATTCAGTGATGAGTTTTGGGCTGTGTGCGGTGCCGCAAACAAAGATGCCCTCACTGGTCATGTCCACCGGGCGAAGCTTCACGTGGGCCTCCATAAAATACCCCTCCTGGTTCCGCGCCAATTTCAAGATGGAGGCAAGTTCCCCTGTGTCTTCGGGGCGCACGCCGGCACTGAGGGCAAGGAGATCCACGGGTAACTTGATCTCCCTTTGAAGGACATGATCCTTTAAGGTCACCGACAGGTCTTCACCCGAGGTCTCCACCCGGGGGGGCTCTTCAGCCTGGTAGCGGAAAAAGAGGACACCCTGTCTCCTGGCCTCCCGATAATAATCCTCCAGAAGGCCGTATGTGCGGATGTCCCTGTAAAGGATATATACATTGGTCTCGGGATTGAGCTCTTTTATATGAAGGGCGTTCTTGATGGCATTCTGACAACAGATCCGGGAGCAGTTGAGATACTCCTCATTCCTTGACCCCACACACTGGATCATGACCACATCATTTAGGTCGGAGGCTCCTTTCATGTCCAATTTTTTTGCCAGTTCAATCTGGGTCACCACCCTGTCATCTTCCCCGTACAGGAACTCTTTAGGGCTGTATTCATTGGCCCCGGTTGCCAAGATGACAACCCCATGATCAATCTTTCTCTCATACATCCCAGGGCCAACCAAGACCTCTGTGGTAAAATTTCCCTTGAATCCGCTAAAGCCGACAATAAGCGACTCCGTCAACACCTGGATCTTTTCGTGATGGGTTACCCTATCCACCAATTCCACGAGATACTCCTGGATATTATCCCCCTCAATGGTGTGAATCAGTTCTCTTGAAAGCCCCCCCAACTGGGGTTCCTTCTCCACAACTATCGCCTCAAATCCCTGATCTGCCAAACCCAGTGCTGCACTCATCCCTGATACGCCACCACCGATAATCAGGGCGCGCTTATTGATTGAGATCTTCTCTGCCCTGAGGGGCTTAAGCAGGGCAGCCCTGGCCGCTGCCATCCGGACCAGATCCTTTGCCTTGGCGGTGGCCGTCTCTGGCTCATTACTGTGGACCCACGAATTTTGATTCCGTATGTTGGCCATCTCAAAGAGATACGGGTTGAGCCCGCAGGCCTGCATTGTCTCCTGGAAAAGCGGCTCGTGGGTTCTGGGTGAGCATGCAGCCACCACCACACGGTTCAGTTTGTTTTCTTTTACCACCTCCTTCATACTGTCCTGAGTATCTTGGGCGCAGGTAAAGAGGTTCTGGTCCACATAAACAACATAGGGAAGAGACGAGGCATACGCGGCCACAGCAGGGACATCCACGACACCGCCAATATTGCTCCCGCAATTACAGACAAATACGCCGATCCTGGGGTCTTCACCCGAGACATCCACTTCCTCCGGCACCGTTCTGGTCTGCGTCTCGGTTCCTCGTGCGTCGCTCAGGTCTATGCTCGCCGCACACGCAGATGCACTGGCCTCTGTAACAGAATAGGGGATATCTTTAGGACCGGTAATGGCCCCGCTTGCGTAAATTCCGGGGACAGAGGTCTGCACAGGGGTAAACGGGTTTGTGGACACAAAGGAATGCGAATTCAACGATACCTTGAGGCGTTGGGCCAGTTCAACGGTTTGCTCATCGGCATCAAGCCCCACAGAAAGAACCACC